>JBGPMZ010000255.1:0-4904 GCA_041487255.1 Binataceae bacterium (SeqCode)
CGAATCTGATCGAGCACGACGTGGCCAGGCTTTCCCTCGAACTGACACGGGACACGAAACGGGTACGGATGTCCACCGGTGGTCAAGGGCGCAACAATGAAGGTGCGTAGATGCTGATTCAGGTCATCGGGTGAAACCACCGCACATGGCCGAGTCTTGCGAATTTCGCCAGCTCGAGTCGGATTCAGCGCCATAAGAAACACCTCGCCGCGGCGCACCTCATCCTGCGCTACCACTTCCACTCCTTATCGTCGAACTTGGTGTTGGTGGGCGGGTCGAGCAACTTGTCCTCATCACGTGCGCGCGCTCGCCTGGCCGCCTCGCTCCAGCCTGCACGGGGGCGAATTGCTGACGAGATGACAATGGTGCCGTTGCGGACGACGATTTCGACTTCATCGGACAGTCGCGCTTCTGCCAGTAGCGGCTTCGGGAGACGAACGCCCCGGGAATTGCCAATGCGAACGAGTTTGGCTTTCATGGAACCTCGTAATTACGACGTAATCACAGAAGCGCAGCGCCATCAAGAACCAAATACGATCAAGAACCGCAGCGCCATTGTGAGCTTCGACCAGGCTGGACTAGTGTGCATCGACATGGAAGTTCTCCAAACCGCCGAGGTCGTCACAATCGAGAGATCTCGGCTGAGCGAGGATACCGCTCTATGAGTCTGCCGCTGGATGGAATTCGGGTCATCGATTTCGGGCAAATCTACGCAGTGCCGTATTGCACCCTGCAACTCGCCGCGATGGGGGCCGAGATCATCAAGATCGAGCCGCCCAAGACCGGTGAGATGCTGCGCCGCCCCGACCTGCCCGGTGGCGTGAACTATTCGTTCCTGATGCTGAACGCCAACAAGAAATCCGTCACGCTCAACCTCAAGCATGCGAGCGTCAAGGAGATTGTTTTCAAGCTGCTCGAAAACGCCGATGTGATGGCCGAGAACTATCTCGACGGCGTGATGGAATCATTCGGGCTCGGTTACGATCAGCTAGCCGAGCGCTTTCCGCGCCTCATCTATGCTTCCGGAAAGGGCTACGGATCCGGGAGCAGATTCGCGAAGCTCGGGTCGATGGACAACACCATCCAGGCGTCGTCGGGATTTATCAGCATCACCGGATTTCCCGAGCGCGGTGTAAAAACGTCCGCGACGTTCATCGATATGGGGACTGGCAGCCATCTGACCAGCGGAATCCTCGCCGCGCTGATTCATCGCGGCAAAACCGGCAAGGGTCAGAAGGTCGAGGTCGCGATGCTCGATGTTGCGATACCGGCGCTGACCAGCGTCCTAGCGCCGGTGTTGCAGGGACGCAAATTCAAGCGCCTCGGCAATCGGCATTGGGGCGCGTGCCCAACCAACGTTTATCCGGCGAGCGATGGCGAGATCCTGATTTTCGTCCTCACCGAGCCCCATTGGCGCACCCTCGCGAAGCTGATGGGTCATCAGGAGCTCATCGCGAATGAGGAATACAAGGATCATGCGGCCCGGCTTCATCATGCCGATGAACTTGACGAGATGGTTTCGAACTGGACGCGTCCGCAGCGTCGCGACGACATCATCCGGATCCTGATCGAGACTGGGGTTCCATGCGCGCCGGTCCGAGAGATTGAAGAGGTGATCGCCGATCCTGAAGTCGCGCAACGCGGGACACTCATCGACAGCACTTATCCGAGTCGCGGAGAGATCAGGGTAGCAGGCTCGCCGGTGAAGCTGTCAGCCGTTGCGCGCGAGGAGATCCCTCACGGTCGTCCGCCGGAACTCGGCGAGCATACCGAGGAGGTCCTTTCATCGATCGGGATTTCACGCGAACGAATGGCGCGGCTTCGCGAAGAGGGCGCGATTTAGAGCAGGCCAAACTAAGTCGTCTTGTGACGGCGCGGGCTGCCGGGCGGAAAAGCGCTGGCGCGACGATTCGCCCGCGCTTTGACGTTCAAGCGATCGAGGACAGCGAAGTACAGGTTGCGCACCGCCTCGAGACTCCACAGCAAACCGAGGCCTAGCATCACCCCGATTCCGTGGAGCAATTCCAGAAAATAGCCTCCGACCCCGAGGTATTCCGCGTCGGGAGGCAACTGCTTATGCTCCGATGTTTCCTGCATCAGATACTCAGACTAAAGGGCGCGTCGCCCTTGTGCAAGAACGACGCGCCCTCAACCCGGCGATTTGAGAATCGATCACGGAGCTGGTGGAGGCGGAGGAGTTCCTGCCGGAGCGCCGGCAGCGGCGCCGGCCCCGGCATTCGCGCTTGCGAGTGGAAGGGTGAGCGTCAGATTGTCGAAGCGTGCCTGCGAATCGTTGCTCGTCCACAGACCGATACGCCCCTTCGCGATCTTGTTGTCCTGCACGTCGAAGAGCATTTTGCCTTCGTCATACGAGATGAAGTGATCGCCCTGAGCTTCGATTTTGATCTTGTACCAATTCCCCGCATCGATCTGGACGACCTTCTGCTGTACTTGGTCGATCTTGCCTTTGTACATGCGCAGTAATTGGACATAGTCACTCGGGCATCCGAGCGCGAGCACGTAGTAGTTGTCGGGATCGACGTAGCGAACAATCAATCCACCCGAACAATCGAAGTATCCCTTGATCGGTTTGAATTGAGCCTCGAGCGTGAAGTCCGAATACTCGGTCGGATCCTTCATTACAACTTTCGGATGGTATTCGAGACCGTGAGTTAGCGACGTCACCATCCGGCCCGCAGGCAATCCGAAGTCATTAGGCTGGCTGGGTGCAGTCGGATCCGAAAAGACCACCCATCCGGCGCCGTCGATATCCTGCCATCCATCGGCGAGCTGACCTGCTTTATCGCTATCGAAATTCCAGACCTTGGCCTCGGGCGTAGCGGTCGCCGTCGGGGTTAATGTTGCGGTCGGTGTTGGAGTCTCTTTTTTCCTGGAGTATGCCGGGGGCGCCACAACCACCACCGCCACCATCACACCCGCCACGATCAATGCTGCACTGCGCAGCCATGTTCTGACTGTCATATGTTCCTCTCCGGTTCTGGTAACCTGGTGCCCCGAAATCCAAAAGGTGATTTGCGTGCCTGATAAGTAAGTCGGCGCGAGTTTCGCGAATGCGAGGCCGTCGTGTCAAGCAAGGGTTTCGGAAATACTAACCGGCTGTGACGCTGGATTTTGCGCTCACTTCGCGAAGAGCATTAGCGATACATATCATTTGACCGGGCAGTTTCGCCTCTTCTTCGCCTACGCACGCAATCGTGCTCCAAATCATTTTTAGAAAGGTCACTGCGACTTCCTTGACTGGGGTGGGATTAAGTGGGAGATTGTGGGAACTTGAGGTAGCAAACGGTGTTCAGTGGGCGCTTCGATCATGCGATCGACGAGAAGGGCAGGGTCAGTATCCCGGCCCGTTTCCGTGAGGAACTGGAGCGCGATGGCCACGATCGTTTGTATATCACGAATTTCATTTTTGAAGGGCAGCGCTGCCTCGAAGTCTATCCGCCTAACGAGTGGACGCGGCTGCAGGAACAGATTCGGCAGAAGGCGCGCTTCGACACGCAGGTGCGATCGTTCGAGCTTTTCTACATCGGTGGCGCGCACGAGATCCTCGTCGATAAGCAGGGGCGCATCCTGGTGCCGCCGAAGTTGCGGGAGTTCGCGGTCCTCGGACGCGATGTCACCTTCTCGGCGCTCACCGATCATTTTCAATTGTGGGATAAGGCCGTCCTCGAACAGGTTTTGAAGGCCACCGAGGATCGTTTCAAGGATCCGGAATTTTTCCAGAAGCTGGGTCTTTAGGTCACTCGATGAGTTTCGCGATGAGTTTCGCGATGAGTTTCGCGGCGATGAGTCAGGACGGAGCGGACAGGCGAGCACATGTGCCGGTGATGGCGGCGGAGGTGGTGGAACTCCTGTCCGCTCCGCGTACTATGACTATAGTTGATACAACCCTCGGGACTGGAGGGCATGCCGCCGCCATGCTCGAGGCTGCCCCGCATGCGAGGCTGCTCGGCATTGACCAGGATGCCGCCGCGATCGCCCATGCACGCGAAGCTTTGGCGAAGTTCCAGGACCGTATCACCGTCGTGCAGGCCAACTTCGCGGAAATTTCGCCTGTGATGCGCGAGGCCGGCCTCGATCGCGCCGATGCGATCCTCGTGGACCTCGGTATGAGCAGTTTCGCGCTCGATGATGCGGCGCGCGGCTTCAGCTTCCGCCTCGATGGCCCCCTCGATATGCGGATGGACCAGCGCCTTATTCTCCGTGCGTACGATATTGTCAACGAAGAGCCCGAGGCCGAACTGGCGCGCATCTTTCGTGAATACGGCGAGGAGCGCATGCCCGGGCGCATCGCACGCACGATCGTCGAGGCGCGCCGCAAGCGTCGCATCGAGACCACCGGCGAGCTGCGCGCGTTAGTCGAGCGCGCAATCGGGCCCCATCGCCGCGGCGGAGTGCATCCCGCGACGCGCACCTTCCAGGCCCTTCGCATCGTGGTGAATCGCGAGCTCGAGAGCCTCGAAAAATTTCTCCGCGATGCGCCCGCAATGCTCGCGCCCGGCGGCCGCCTGGTAGTTATCGCCTATCACTCGCTCGAAGATCGCGCGGTGAAGGAGCGTTTCCGCGAATTGGCGCGGCGGCATTCCGATCATAACGGCGAATACAACAATCTGACGACAAAAGTGATCAAGCCGACGGATCGCGAGATCGCGGAAAACCCGCGTGCGCGTAGCGCGCGGCTGCGATGCCTCGAACGGAGGCTGTCATAGCGGCTACCGCGATGAGTGCGCGACAGCGAAAGAGCCCAGTCAACAAGCGCTCGCGATTGATGCCGGCGCTGCTGGCGGCCGCGATCATCGTGGTCGGATTCGCGACGCTGCTGATGCGGCTTGAGGTGACCCAGGAAGGTTATCGGCTCTCCGCCGTCAGGCTCGATATCGTGAAGC
>JBGPMZ010000256.1:0-4891 GCA_041487255.1 Binataceae bacterium (SeqCode)
GCGAGAATCGCGCGGCCCATATCGGCGAAGTTCAGATACGAGACGCCGATCAACTCGCCGCGCGCGTTGCAAACCGGACCCCCGGACATTCCGATGTTGAGCGAGCCCGCGGTGACGCAGAGGCATCGGTCGAGCATGAATTCCCACACCGCATCGAAGGGTCCGGTGTAGGTGATCATGCCGGAGTCGGCGCAGCGCTTCTCGCCGCCCAGACTCGCGACGCTGAACACTTCCTGACCGGGTACGCAATGTTCGGCGCTGACCACCTCGACGCGCGGATAGTTCGATCCTTCGATTTTCAGCAGCCCGAGCCCGGTGGAATAGTCCTTGGCGATGATTCTCGCGGGGAACTGATCGCCATTGACCAGCGTTACGATCACGCTCTGCGCGCCGAGCAGCATGTAATGGACCGTCAGGATGAGTCCGTCGCTACTGACCAGCGTGCCGGTCCCGCGCCGGTCGGTACCCAGGCCGATCGAGGCGGAGACGTGCGTCTCGGGGACCTGCGAGTGCACCCCTACCGTCGCGCGCGCGACTTTGTCCAGCAATTGAGGCCTTGCGTTCACGACTGCGGCTCCGCGGCCATCAGGGTGTTGAGCAACTCCCACGAAAATAAAGATCGGTAAACGCTCTCAACACCCTGAATCTTGAACTGGCTCCGTCCTTCATCTTCTCTCCCCGCTGGGAAAGACCAGAGTGAGGGCGCAGGCGGTTCAAACCGCCTGCTAAGCCTTAAGCAAATGGCGCGTGGATTCAAGCCGCATTGCGCTTGCGCGGAGACTGCTGATCGGCGATGACTTTTCTTGGCGCAAAAAAAGGCGGCCTGGTCGTGAGGCCGCCTCTGTACGGATCCTGGATTGAGCTACTTGCGTGACGAAGTGTGGGCCTCGGCGTTCGGCTGCGGGCGTAGCGCGAGCAACTGCAACGCGGTGCCGAGGTCGAGTTCGCTGTACTTCTGATTGTTGTACAGAGTATCGAGGCGATTCACCGCATCCTGCGGTGCGAGTTCCGACATCGAAAGCTGGGCCTCGACTTCATGAATGATCTTGCGCGAGCCCTTCCAATGGAAAAGATCGCCTGCGGTGGTAAGCGTGTCGAGCTTCGAAACGCTCACTCGCATCGCATCGGCATAGCCGTTGACGTAGCCTTCCTTCACAGGCCGATTGAGCTTGTTCCAGAATAAGCCATTGTGGTTCGCGTTCGAAGATGCGAACGCAACCGCGCAGCTTGCTACCAAGCCCACCACCACCCCAGCGACGAATCTCTTCATGTCACACGAGCTCCCTGATGACACCAGTGCCGATTCTTTTATCAGATATGCGTACGAACTGCAAAAGTGGTTTCAGCCTACGTTTTTTCAGATTTTGGCATCGCGCTTAACGTTGCAAAGCATGATAGCGGCTAGGTGGCGACATTCTGACGCTCATATTATCTCTTATGTAGACGCACCGACCATAAGAGTGATGGGAAGATTTTAGACGGTTTTCTCCGATAGCGTCCTTCGCAGGCCAAAGTTTCAGGCTAAAATCGGGTGCCAGCATTCATGATGTCGATTGACGATCAGGTTCTTGCATTCATTGCCACGCCCGACACCGCGACGTTCGAAGCGCTTGCGCTGGAGGTTTTTCGTCGTCAGGTCCTGAATGTCGGCCCGTATCGCGAGTTTTGCCGGAGTCTGGGGATCCGCACGGATTCGATCCTCCGAGTGGAGGATATTCCTCCCGTCAGCACACTCGCGTTCAAGTATGCGCGGCTCGCGGGTGACGAACGCGCACCGGAGGAAAAAACCTTCCTCACCAGCGGAACCACGATCGGGCGATCGGAGCGCGGCGTCCATGTCGTCGCACGTCCGGAGATTTATCGGGCATCGGCCCTCGCGCATCTTGGAGATATGATGTTTCCCGACCGCCGGAGGTTACGCATCCTAGCGATGCACCCCACGGCGGACCGGATGCCTGAATCGTCGCTCTCGCAAATGATCAGCTGGTGCATCGAGGCGTTTGCCGGAGGCATGTGCGAATGCGTCGCCGACCGAAAAAGCGTCGACACGGAAGCGGCGTGCGGCTTCCTGAAAAATGCCGAGCGCGATGGCGCGGCGGTATGTATCCTGGGAACCACCGCATCATTGAATGCGCTGTTCGCTTACCTCGACCGCATCGATTCTCGCGTCGCGCTCGCATCCGGATCGCGAATCATGGACACCGGCGGCGCCAAGGGACAAACGATGCCACTCGATGCCGAAGCAGTTTGCGCTCGTGCTCTGGAGATGCTTGGTGTCGAGCCATCATTGGTCATCAATGAATATGGGATGACCGAGCTGTGTTCGCAGTTCTATGATGCGACCTCATTCAATTCGGACGATGACTCGGCGCCGGGTCAGCGCGTGAAAATTGCGCCGCCGTGGATGCGCGCAACGGCAGTCGATCCGGTCAACCTCAAAGCGATGCCGCCCGGCGAGATCGGGATTCTTAAGTTCTTTGACTTGGCTAACGTCGGTTCCGTCTCGGCGGTTCTGACCGAGGACTTCGGGATCGTCGATGGCGACCGAGTGCGCGTGCTGGGCCGTGCCGGTATCGCGGAACCGCGCGGGTGCGCGCTCGCGATCGAGGAATTCGAAGCGGCCGAAAATCAGCGCCTGCAATGATGGACGCCGCGCAGAGAGAACTTACGGTTCAATCCAAGGTGATGCGCTGGACCATCGCGCAGCTCAGGCAAAACCTCGCGCAATTTCCGGGAACGATTCGCGTAGCCGAAGCGCTTGCATTGACACTCGATCGGTGGCGCGAACCCGGCTTCGCTGAACGTCGTGCAGCGATCGCGCAAATCGCCTCTACTTCGGAATGGTCCACCAAACTCCTGGATGAATCCATCGATGCGCTCCTGGCACCATTTTCATGCGATGCGCTTACGTCTTTTGCTTCGACTATCGTGCCGCGAGCGCGGGTCGGAGGATTCATCATGCCCGCCAATGTTCCCGGCGCCGGCCTGCACGAAGTGGTGGCGGCGCTGATCTCGGGTTCGGCGGCGATCGTAAAAGCCTCGCATCGGGCGCCGGCATTCTTTGATGCCCTTGCGCAAACCTTGCGAACGATAGATCCCACGGTCGGTAGTCTGCTCGAAGTAACCACCTTTGGCCGCGAGCGCGATGATCTGACTCAGCTGATGAACAATGAATGTGACTTCATCGTCGCTCTCGGCGACGATGCCAGCCTCGCGCATCTCGCCGGCGCGGCGTCACTGTTCGGATTCGGCAGCCGAACCAGCGGCGCGCTGATCTCGCCGGCGACGCCCGCCAATCTCCCGGCACTCGCCGCCGCAATCGCGTGGGACGTGACGCTCTTCGAGCAGCAAGGTTGTCTTTCGCCGCATCACATTTTCGTCGAGGATGCGGTCGGCACCCACGCTCGCGATTTCGCGAGATCCTTGGCCGAGGCGTTGGCTTCGCTCGCCGAGACGCTCCCGCCGGCGAAGCTCTCGTTTCCAACGGCAGCGGCAATTCGGCGGATACGCGAGCGCGCGCGATGGCGCGGGATCGGCTCTCGCAACATCGAGCTTTTCGAAGGCACTGAGATGTCGTGGACTGTGGTTTTCGATCCATCGGCGCGTTTCACGATTTCGCCCGGCTATCGCACCGTGACGGTTTCTTCGATTCGCGATGCCGCCGATCTCGCGTCGCGGCTGGCGCCTGTTGCCGGACGTTTGGAGGCCTTTGCGCTGGCGGCGCCGAGATTCTCTCGCGCGAAATTTGTCGATGTGCTCGCCGGCGCGGGTGTGACCTACGTGTGCGATCCGGGAAAGATGCAATCGCCGCCGCTGAGCTGGCCGCACGGCGGCGGCGCGTTCCTCGATTTCATAACGGCGCGCGATGAGTAATCTCAAGGACCTCTTCCTTCAACACGTCGCGCAGACCTCCGGCTCGCCGATCGGTCTCGAGATTTCGCGCGCAGAGGGATCGTGGCTGTACGCTACCGATGGTCGGCGTTATCTCGATTTCATCGCGGGAATCGGAGTCTCCGCGCTCGGCCACGGGCATCCCGCGATCATGCGCGCGATCGCGGAGCAGGCCCGGCGTCATCTGCACGTGATGGTTTATGGCGAATACGTGATCGAGTCGCAGGTGAAATTGGCCACTCGTTTAGCCGAGCTGCTGTCCCGCGATTTGTCGCGCGTCTATTTCACCAACAGCGGCGCCGAGGCGATCGAGGCCGCGCTCAAGCTGGCGAAGAAGCACACGCGACGCGCGGGATTCGTGGCCTTCGACGGCGCGTATCATGGCGACACGATGGCGGCGCTTGCGCTGATGGGAAATCCGGCATTCCGCGAGCCGTTCGAGCCGCTGCCCGGCCCGGTTCGCCATCTTCCGTATGATGATGTCCGCGCGCTCGATGCGATCGATTCCACAATCGCCGCCGTCGTGATCGAGCCGGTGCAGGCCGAAGGCGGGGTGCGAATTCCCAGCGCGCGCTTCATGCAGGCCTTGCGCGAGCGATGCGACCACACGGGCGCGCTGCTCATCTTCGACGAAGTGCTGACTGGTTTCGGCCGAACCGGAAAACTGTTTGCATCGGAACATTTCGGTGTGACGCCCGACATCATCGTGCTCGCAAAGGCTCTGGGTGGCGGGCTTCCGCTCGGCGCACTTTGCGGGAGTGACAACCTGATCGCGGAGTTCTCTCACGATCCTCCGCTCGGCCACATTACGACTTTCGGCGGCCATCCGCTCTCATGCGCGGCCGGTCTCGCGAGTCTCGAAGTTATTGTGAGCGAGAATCTCTCCGAGCGCGCGTCGAAGCTCGGCAAGGAAATCGTCACGCGACTCGATGACCTGCGCGCGCCCGAAATTGCCGAGGTCCGAGGCATCGGCTTACTTATCGGAGTCGAGTTTCATGAC
>JBGPMZ010000257.1:0-4888 GCA_041487255.1 Binataceae bacterium (SeqCode)
GTCATGAATCGGAAGGCCGAACGCCTCTTGTCCCCAATTCACGGCCTCAGGATTGAGCGGCTCGCCCACGCTGGCGATGAAGCGCAGGCTGCGAAGATCGTATTTGCAGATCACTTCGGCGCCGATCTTCATCATCATGCGCACCGCGGTCGGCGCGGTGTACCATACCGTCACCTTTTGATTCTGTATCAACGTGTACCATCGCTCAGCATCGAACTCCGCCTCATCGATGATGCTGGTGATGCCGTTGGTGAGTGGCGCGATAATTCCGTATGACGTTCCGGTGATCCATCCAGGATCGGCGGTACACCAGAAAATGTCATCGGGGTGAAAGTCGAGTGCGAATTGCCCGGTCTTGTGATGCGCGACTACCGCCTGATGCACATGCATCGCGCCCTTGGGTTTGCCGGTGGTGCCGCTGGTGAAATGCAGCAGCGCGAGATCTTCGGGATCGGTCGGAGGAATTTCGAAATCCTCGCTCGCCTCGTTCATCAGCTGATGAAAATCGAGCGTGTTAGGAATCGCGCGAATCTCCTCTGGAGAGCCGATCAGCAGCACATACTTGAGTCCCGGCAGCGAGGCGCGCAGGTCGGCGACCTTACGCTTGTATAGGATCGCGGTCGTAACCAGCACGCGCCCATCGCCGATGCCGATCCGCTGACGAATCGGTTCCGGGCCGAACGCAGAGAAGAGCGGGCAGAAGACGTTGCCATTTTTCAGCGTCCCCAACGCGCTGATGTACAACTCGGGAACGCGTCCGGCCAGCAGAAACACGCGTTCGCCCTTCGCGAGGCCGAGGCGTCGCAACACATTGGCGAAGCGATTAGTGAGAGCGCGCAAATCGCTATAAGAGAAGTCGCGCGTCTCGCCGCGCTTGCCGATCCATCGCAGCGCCAGGTGATCGCGAAGTGTGCCGGCGGCATGGCGATCGATGGCTTCATGCGCGATGTTGAGCCCGCGTCCTCCCGGTAGGCCGTCGAGTTCGCGCCGCGCGGCGTCCCATGAGAATCCCGCGCAAACCTCCCCGTAATCGAGGAGATTGGGGGCGACTCTCCACGCGGCCTCCGGCTTTTCAATAGTTTTGGAGATCATCTGCGGACTAGATTAGCGAGGAGTGTGCCACTCGGGTTTGGGCAAATCGGCTATAGGAAAGGCGCGCAAAGGAATGCCCAACGGAATTTCGGTGTATCCGAACGCAACATCGCGTCGGCGCGAGAGGCAAGCAGCCGAGGGAGGGTTAGTCGATTCTCATCGATCAGCCGCATGGAGTTCGTGAACGATGCAGACTCCGTAGCCTCGCGCAAACGAACCGTGCTCGCCCTCGCAGAAGCCTTTTTCGCATTCCATGCAGTAGCGTTTGGTTTCGCGCTTGCGGCGAAACAAGTTCTCGCACACCCAGCAGTTCACCCATTCGCCGTGTTCGATTCGCTCTTTTGCACTTGACATCGGGTCCTCGCTCGCGGGTCATTGAAATCAGATCGAACCAAGGATGAGCAGAACGCGTGCCACGATCACCTTAGCCGACGCTTGTCGGAATTCGATCGTTCGAATCGCAGAGGCGAATCGCGGCGGAGGCCACTGCGGTCGCTCGTCGGAGACATCGAGGGAAGCTGACTCCGATCGAATCACCTGCGGCTGCAGCCGTTCGCCACAGTTCGCAGCTAAATTTCAACACCGCTTCTTTCATCGCGGCGAAAACGTCTCGGAATCCAAATGGCACGCGGAATGCGATAGGGCGCCGGCTCCGAAGGCGCATAAACGCCGTCCCACGGAAGGCCGCCAAGCGCGGACGGAAGTAGTCAGGAGGTCAGTGAGATGGAAACCCTCGCCAAACTCTTTCGCAACATCTTGTGTCCAATCGATTTCGACGCAAATTCGCCCGGCGCCCTGGAGTTTGCCGGCAACATCGCGCAGGAGACCGGCGCAAAGATTCATCTTCTCCACGTGGTGCCGTGGACGGTGGCGGCCGTCCCCATCGACGCTTCGCAAGTGCTGGCCGAACTGAAGCAGTCAGCAACCACCCGACTGCGGCAGCTTGCCATGGAGAAGCTCGACGGCCGGGTCGCGAACGAAGTCATCGTGACCGTCGCCACCGACCCGGGCGCCGAGGTCGTGCGCCTCGCCGAGGAATTGAAGGCGGATGTCGTGATCATGGCCACTCACGGCCGCAAGGGGCTGAGTCACCTCGTGCTAGGTAGCGTAGCCGAGCGAGTGGTACGTGAGTCTCCCTGCCCGGTTCTGACGTTGCGTGCCCGGCGATAGGGGGGCAGCCGAGGTATGCGCGTTTGATCAGTCGGGGTGATTGGCCTCGAGCCATCGTTCGGCGTCGATGGCCGCCATGCATCCGGTGCCCGCGGCCGTGACGGCCTGCCGATACACGGAATCGGCGATGTCGCCGGCGGCAAATACTCCCGCGATGTTGGTGTAGGTGGATCCGGGCTTGGTCTTCAGGTAGCCGACATCGTCCATATCGAGCTGGCCCTTGAAGAGTTGCGAGTTGGGCTGATGGCCGATCGCGATGAAGACGCCGTCGGTCTTGTGCTCGCTAGCGGCGCCACTTTTGATGTCCTTAAGTGTGACGCCAGTCACGCCATCTTTTTGGGTTCCATGGATGGTATCAATCGCGGAATTCCAGATGAATCCGATCTTGGGATTCTTACGCGCGCGGTCCTGCATGATCTTGGAGGCGCGCAGTTCGCCGCGCCGGTGGATGACCTCCACCTTGGTTGCGAATCGAGTAAGGAAGGTGGCTTCTTCCATCGCGGTGTCACCGCCGCCAACTACGAGCACGTCCTTATCCTTGAAGAATGCGCCGTCGCAGGTCGCACATGCGCTGACACCGTATCCCATCATGCGCTTCTCTGATTCGATGCCGAGCAGCTTTGCGGTCGCGCCCGTGGCGATGATAAGCGCTTGCGCCTTCAGCGTCTCCTTCTCGATGACCACCTCGAAGGGCCACTTGCCCAGCCGCACTTCCGATGCGTGCCCGCTGATGAATTTGGTGCCGAAGCGCTCCGCCTGGCGCCGAAATATCTCCATCATTTCGGGACCCTGAACGCCTTTTTCGAAGCCCGGATAGTTTTCCACCTCGGTGGTAATGGTCAGCTGCCCTCCGGGCTCTGCGCCTTCAACCATCACCGGTGCGAGGTTGGCGCGCGCGGTGTACAAGGCGGCGGTGAGTCCCGCCGGTCCGGAACCGAGGATCAAAACGCGATGAATCTGGTCTGCCATATTTTCTCTGCGCGAATCTGTGCAGTTGGCGCGAACGCGCGCCGAATCGGTTTTCAGGTGAGTTTATTGTATATCCGACGCGGGTCAACATAAGCTCTTATCCGCTCGATCGATGCCTCGCAAGAAACCAAGCTCGGCCGAAAGTCGCCTCACGCACCTCGATGCGCGCGGTCAGGTGCGCATGGTTGACGTGGGCGTGAAAGCGATTACGCGTCGCGAGGCGATCGCCCGAGGCTGCGTAAGAATGGCGCCCGCCACTCTCGATGCGATCATCGGCGGACGGCTCAAAAAGGGCGAGGCGCTCGCGGCCGCGCGTCTGGCGGGCATCATGGCGGCAAAAAAAACCGCGGAGCTCATCCCGCTGTGCCATCAGATTCCGCTGCAGGTGGTCGAAATTGAATTCGTTCCTGATAGCAAGCATTCGGCCCTCAACATCGAGGCACGCGCGGTGACCGAGGCGCAAACCGGCGTCGAGATGGAAGCGATGGCGGCGGTCAGCGTTGCGGCGCTGACCATCTACGATATGGCGAAGGCGATCGATCGCGCGATGGTCATCGATGCGGTCCGCCTGGTCGCGAAGAGCGGAGGCCGCAGCGGCGACTTCAGGCGGCCAGGTGAGAAGCCTGCGCGGTCCAAAGCCTGACCAAGTCGATGGAGAAGGCTTTTCTCAAGCCCGGCCGCGACGCGACCGTTCGTGGCGGCAATCCGTGGATTTTTTCCGGCGCCATCGAGCGCCTCGAACCTCGCATTATCGCGCCAGGTTCGCCAATCGAGGTTCACGACGCCTCGGGCGCGCTCATCGGGCTCGGTTACTTCAATCCCGCCACCACCATCGCGGTCCGGATGCTCGCTTGGGGCGAGACTCCTTCAATCCCGGAGATCATCGATCGGCGGTTAAACGATGCGCTCGCACTCCGAAAGCTGGTCGTGAGCGACGACAGCGATTGCTATCGGCTCGTCAATGGCGACGGCGATGGTCTGTCGGGCGTCGTCATCGATCGCTATGGCGAGGTGCTGGTCGTCCAGTTGCTCACTGCAGGCGCTGATGGGATGCGCGATCAACTCGTTAGCCGGCTTACCGAATTGTTTCATCCGCACGCGATTATCGAACGGAGTGCCGGCGCGGTCCGCAAGCACGAGGGCCTCGAAGATCGCGCGGGCCTGCTCGCGGGCGAGGAGATCTCGGAAACCAAGGTGCGCGAAAACCGCAATCTCATCGTGGTCGATTTCGAGCATGGCCAAAAGACCGGTTACTTTCTCGACCAACGCGAGAATCGCGCGATGCTCGCGAAGCTGTGCCGCGGCGCGCGAGTCCTCGACGCCTACTGCTATGCCGGCGGGTTCGCGCTGGCGGCGCTCAGCGGTGGGGCGGAACGAGCCGTAGGGGTCGACACCTCGGCGCGCGCGATCGGATGGGCGCGGCGCAACCTCGAGTTGAATGGCCACAGTGCGAGCACCGCCGAACTGATTCAGGCGGATGCCGCCGAATACCTGGGCGGCACCAAGGAGCGCTTCGATGTCATCGCGCTCGACCCGCCGCCGCTCGCGCGCAGCCGCAAGGATGCCGAGCGCGCCGGTCATCTATATGTCGAGTTAAATGCGCTGGCGATCCGGGCGTTGGCGAAGGGCGGGCGCCTGATGACCTTTAGCTGCTCGA
>JBGPMZ010000258.1:0-4880 GCA_041487255.1 Binataceae bacterium (SeqCode)
ATCGACGGCAAGCCGATGGAAGTCGACACGCCCGACGACTACACGGTAACGTTTCGTCTTCCGCGCCCATTCGCGCCGCTGATGTATTCGATCGGATTCGGCATCATTCCCGCGCACCTCCTGGAGCCGATCTACAACGCCGGCCGGTTCAACCAGACCTGGAACATCAACACTGCGCCGAAGGATCTGGTTGGCCTCGGCCCGTATCAGATGATCCGTTACGTGCCCGCGCAGATGGTGCAATACACGCGCAGTCCGGATTTCTGGATGAAAGATGCGCAAGGTGATCCACTGCCGCGGCTGCGGGGCGAGACGATTCTGATCGTGCCCGACCAAAATGCCGGCTATCTCAAATTTCTCTCCGGGCAAACCGATGTCTATGGCCGCTACGATCTGCGTCCCGATGAGGTGGTCGATCTCCGCGACAAGGCGCCGCGGCTCAACCTCACGATTAAGGACTCGGGCGTCGACAATGGCGAGTTGTTCTTCGCGTTCAACCGCAACCCGCGTCACTATGTGCAGAACGGCAAGACCGATCCGCGCCTGAACTGGTTCACCGATTTGAATTTCCTGCGCGCCGTCGCGCATTCGATCGACAAGCAGGGCATGATCAGCCTTTGCTTTCATGGAATGGGAGTGCCGTCAGTTTCGGAAATCTCGCCCGCCAACAAGCTCTTCTACAACCCCAATCTAAAGGATTACGACTACAACCTGCGGGAAGCCGCGCAACTGCTGGAGGCGGGCGGTTATCATCTGGTGCGCCCGGGCGTGCGCGTCGATCCAAAAGGCAATCGCCTCGAGTTCAACCTCATGACCAGTGCGGGCATTAACCTGCGAAATCAAATGTGCGCGATCTTCAAGCAGGACCTCGCGACCCTTGGCATCAAGGTGAACTACCGTCCGTTGGAATTCACCACCATGATCGAGAAGATCGACAACAACTTCGATTGGGACTGCGTGCTGATCGGTTTTACCGGCACGCTGGATCCGAACGGCGGCGCCAACTTCCTCAACTCCGCGGGCGCGTTGCACATCTGGAATCCCGGCCAGGAAAAGCCCGCGACGCCATGGGAAGCCGAAATCGACCAGCTGCTCGAAGAGGGCACCACGGAAATGGACCCGAAGAAGCGCGTGCCCTACTACTGGCGCATCCAGGAAATCTTGCACGATCAACTGCCGATCATCGAAACCGTGTTGCAGATCCATTACACGGCGTACACCAACAAACTGGAAAACCTCAAGGTGACGCCGCTGGGCTACTACCGAGCCGAGTATATTCAGTTCAAGCAATGACGGCCGCGATTTCATCTCGAGGCTGAGCGATGGCGAGGTTCTTACTTCGAAGGATCGTGAACATGATTCCGCTCATCATCGGAATCACGTTCCTGTCGTTCCTCGTCATGTCGCTGGTGCCCGGCAACTTCCTCTCCAACCTCAAGATGAATCCCTCGATCTCGCCGCAACTGATCAAGGAGATGGAAGCGGAGTTCGGCCTCAATCAGCCACTGATGGTGCGTTACGCCAAGTGGCTGTGGGCGATGCTGCATCTGAACCTCGGCGTCTCGCTCGCCTATCGCGTCAGCGTGACCAGCCTGATCGGGTCGCGCGCGTTCAACACCATCATCCTGTCCGCGGCCAGCATGCTGTTCGCCTGGGTGATCGCAATCCCGATCGGAATCGTGGTCGCGGTGAAGCAGAACTCGATTTGGGATCGCGTGCTTTCCTTCCTCGCATTCTTCGGAATGTCGGTGCCGAATTTCTTTCTCGCGTTCCTCATGATGTACGTGGCGCTGCGCACCGGACCCTCCCTCGAGCACTACCTCGGCTGGTCGCTGCCGGTGGGGGGGACCTATTCCGTCGATTATGCGCAACTCGACCTCATCGACAAAATCGGTGACCGCATCAATCATCTGATCCTGCCGGTGTTCGTGCTCGGGGTCGCGGGGATGGCGTCGCTGATGCGCCTGATGCGCTCGCAAATCCTCGAAATCAAGAATTCCGATTTCGTCAGAACCGCGCGCGCGAAGGGCCTTTCGGAGCGCACCGTGATCTACAAGCACGTGCTGCGCAACGCGCTCAACCCCTTCGTTACGATGGCGGGCTATGGACTGGCCGATCTCCTCGGCGGCGCCGCGCTGGTCGAGGCGGTTATGAACCTGCAAGGTCTCGGGCTGTTGCTGCTCGAGGCGGTGCGCACCCTGGACATATACCTGGTGATGGGTTCGGTGCTGATGGGCGCCGTGCTGTTGCTGCTCGGCAACCTGCTCGCCGACGTCGCGCTGGTCGCGGTCGATCCGCGCGTCGACTTCTCGACTATGGGATCGGAGTGAGAGGGGGCGCGCAATGAGCGCCGCGCCACGAATTGTGTCGCACCTGCAGGAGGCGCCGCCGCGGCACCGGGGCGGCTACCTCGCCGGCATGCGGCGCGAGTGGCGCCTCGCCTCGTGGCCGGTGCGGTTTTCAGCAATTTGCCTGCTGCTTTTCTATTTGCTTGCGATCGCGTCCCCGATCATCGCGCCTTACGATCCGACCTATCAGAATCGGCGGCTACCCGACTGCCCTCCGATGGCGCTTCACTTCAGTCCGCCCTCCGAATGGCCACGTGCATTTTTCTACGCATATCCGATGGCGATGGTAGATGCGCAGGCGCGCAAGTTCACCGAGGATCGTGCCGGCAAGACCTACGTGCACCTGTTCTCGTTCGGGCATCTGTTCACCACTGAACCGGGCGCGCCGCCGTTTTTTTTACTTGGTAGTGAGGGTCTTGGACGCGACCTGTTTTCGCGAATCGTTTATGGCTCGCGCGTCTCGATGTTCGTCGGACTCATCGGCGTAGCGATCAGCTTCGGCCTCGGAATCACGGTCGGTGCGCTTTCCGGCTACGTCGGCGGATTACTCGACAATCTCATCATGAGATGGTCGGAAATCGAGATGTCGCTGCCCTCATTTTATTTCCTGCTCGCGCTCGCGGCGATCATCCCGTCCGGCATGAGCGCGGTCGCGACGTTCTTCATGATCGTCGCAATCATGAGTTTCATCAGTTGGGCGGGATTCGCCCGCATCATTCGCGGGATGGCGGCTTCGGTGCGCTCGGTCCCGTTTGTGGAAGCCGCGCGTGCGCTTGGCGGCTCCCGATGGCGCGTGCTGACCCACCATGTGATGCCATCGGTGCTCGGCTATGCGATCGTGGCCGCGACGCTGTCGATCCCCGGTTTCATCCTCGGCGAGAGCGCGCTATCGCTCCTCGGCCTTGGAATCCAGGAACCTGCGTCGAGTTGGGGCAATCTGCTGGCGCAGGCGGAAGATGTGCAAAATCTCGCGCGCTATCCGTGGATCTTGATTCCCGGGCTTTTCATTTTCCTCGCGGTGATGTCCTTCAACTTCCTCGGCGATCATCTGCGCGACCGCCTCGACCCCTCCACCCGGCGCTGAATCAAGGTGTGGGCGAGTTCCGCTGCCAAACACACAGGGATCAGCAACCACTCGACTATCTATCCTTGAATGAAGAGACCAGTTTTGGCCTTAGGAAATTTCTTGACTTGTTCAAAGAACGAGGTCTCGGTGACCTCGGTCGCCCATTCCAGGCGGAGGTGCAGCAAAAACGTCTTGTTTCTGTCCGCACCATCCTCGCTGGTCAAATATATGGCTTTCAACTCGATCAGGTTGTTTAAATCGCGCACGTAGGCCTTCCACGAATCCTTGAGATGCTTGTAGTTCGACTCGAAGAGTTCGCGCCGAAGTTCATGGAGTTCCACAGTGTCACGCCGGAGCAGTACCTTCAGGATTTGAATCTGTCGCTTCGCGATCACGCGACGTTTGGTCGACTGTAAGCGGTCGAACAGGTCATACATGACGTTGCGGAAAAGGGCTTTTGAGACTTGATTCCGGATTTCCGCAAACAGTCGTGAGCATTGAATGCCGATGCCCTTCAGGCCGAACCGAAGAAACGATGTCAAATCGTGATGGTGCGCCCTGACTTCGCTCAAGGTTTTGAGGTAGCCGTCTTTTTCATCGTAGTAGTAGTTGGACATTGCGATAAAAAGAGAGTCGCGCAGGCCGGCACGGCGGAGCATTAGGGCTTCCAAAGCCCGAGCGGTGCGACCGTTGCCGTCTTGAAATGGATGCATCGCCGCGAAGTGATAGTGCAGGGCGAGCGCTTGAATAAGAGGATCATGGTCGCGGTATTCCGTCGCCGCGGCTTTGGTCAATGCGTTGAAGGCCGCCGCGCACTCGTCTCCGCCGTTCGCTCCGCGATGCCGTGGGGCGCCAAAGGTCACGTTGTTGTCGCGGCCTCGAATTGCTCCGGGCTCACAGTGGTCGTCGTCTGCGCCGGTTACTATGCGGCGATGAATTTCCTTGATGAGGTCTGGAGTGACAGGCCGATCGTCCTCGAGGGTTGCTATCCAACGATAGGTTTGAAGAGCAGCACGCGCCTGCTTCTGAGATCGCGTGAGTAATTGTTCGGGGCTTTCCCTAAGCGCGATATCCAGTTCTCGATCGGTAAAATCCGCACCTTCAATTTTTGACGTGCCCGCAACCTCGCGTTTTAGTTGGAGCTTTTCGAGTTCACTCGCCCATGCGCGTTGATAAGGGATTCTGGTCAGCGAAAGTACTCCCGCCTTCGCTTCCGTAAGTTCGTTGATTAACGCTAACGGATTATAATCCATCCACCGGGTAGGTATTTCGTATCGAATAACTCCTATGATTCCCTGTTCATTCCGGTTTAAATTCTGGGTTTGATTGCTATTTTCTTCTTGATTTATCGTAAGATTTGCTCCCGTTCGGCGAGCTAGTGATTCCGGTCAGATTATCATATAATTCCACCCTAAATCCACCACCAAAACATTGACCCGCGGACCACAGCATGAAACCCCTCCACA
>JBGPMZ010000259.1:0-4850 GCA_041487255.1 Binataceae bacterium (SeqCode)
CAGAGCCTCGACGATCGCGCGGCGCCAGAATTCGCGCGGCTCGATCCGCTCGAAGTCCACCAAGACTGCTACGCGCTCGCGAAAGATTGGAATCAACCCGCGATAACGCTCGAGCGCGGTCAGATACTCGGCGGTCCCATTGGCATCGATGAAATCGCTGGCGGTGGAATCCGTTCCGTAGATGCCGCGCGACCCTTCCGCAGGATCAAGCGCGATCAGATGGTCTCCCGCTGGGCCCCTCTCGAGGCCGAGCGGATAGAGGCGGCAGGCGAGCGGCCGTCCTCGATCCAGTCCGCATCGGGCGCCATCGAGCGCCGCGCACATTCCCTCGGGAAGGAAACGCAGGATGGAACCGCGACGTATCGTGTATCGTCGCACCACCTCGCCAGTACTGAGTTCGCCGGCTCGCGCGATGCGCAGAACATCGTAAGGCGAAAGCGTGATGACTTTGTCATGGCAACATCGCCCACACTGCTCACACTGATATGAAAATGGCGTCGCGCGATCCACTTTGAAGTGTCTAAGATGTGAAATCGAGCGGAGGTCGTCAATCGACGAGGCTGATCGAACCGACTCTGTTGCGACTAGGCGTTGTGCTACGAATAGTTGAGCCGTCGCCACATGGGAATCTCAATCGAATTTGAACTGCCCGCAAGGATCCGCAAAAAAGGGACGTGGTTCATCTCATCGTGTCCGCTTCTCGACGTGTTCTCGCAGGGACATACGCGCGAGGAAGCCAAGCACAACCTGGTCGATGCGCTCGCCTCGTTTCTGACCAGTTGCTACGAGCGCGGCACTCTCGACACCGTGCTTCGCGAGTCAGGGATAGTTCCGGCAAGCGGGCTGACGTCTCGCAAGCCCGTCACGCGGAGCGGCGACATGGCCGTCCGGGTTCCCCTTCCATTCGCAGTGCGAGCGAAGAAGCGGCGCGCCGTCGCGTCGTGATCCGATCAGCACTTTTCCAATATCTTCAGAAAGCGCGCCCGCGACATCCCGGCCGTTCGCATATTCGCAAGGATGATGTCCAGGCCGATTTCCGGATACGCAGGAATCACGACCGGTCGCAGCACCCCGGACTTTTCGCCGACCCAATGGTCGCCCTTGCCCTTTCGGAATACGAATCCATCCAGTGCAAACACGCACCGCAACCGCCGCCATGATACGGGAGGAATCTTCATCAGGGTGTCACCCGACCACTGGAGGGCGGAGGAGATTTGCTGTCAAATCTGCGGAGAAGAATCTCGCTGTCTGCTACCTAAACCGCATCGTCTGAGCTAGAGTCCAGAAGTAATTCTGCACATTCACGGAGCCGTTCGATATCGATGGATTTTCAATACACGCCTGAACAGGAAGCCTATCGCGCCAAGGTGCGCGCGTGGCTCGAAGCTAATCAGCCCGGCAAACTCGATCAGCCCGATCCGGAAAATTCCGGCGACGATCGGCAATGGAAGCGCCTCAAGGATTGGCACAAGCGCCTCTACCAGGGCGGATGGATGGGGCTGACCTGGCCCAAGGAATATGGCGGTCAGAAAGCTACCTTCATCGAGCAGGTGATCTTCCAGCAGGAGCTGGGGCGGCTGAATCTGCCGTTCGGCGTCAACGTGTTGGGCGTTATCATGACGGGCCCTGCGCTGATGCAATGGGGTACCGACGAGCAGAAGAAACGTTACCTCGAGCCCATCATCTCGGGCGAGGAAATCTGGTGCGAGGGGATGTCAGAACCCGGCGCCGGCTCCGATCTCGCGGCGATCCAGATGCGTGCGGTGCTCGACGGCGATAACTTTGTCGTCAATGGGCAGAAGGTCTGGACCACGATCGCCCATCGCTCGGACTTTTGCCAGCTCTTCGTGCGCACCGATCCCGAACTGCCCAAGCATAAGGGGATGAGCTGCCTGCTGGTCGACATGAAGGCCCCCGGCGTAGTCGTCAAGCCGCTCAAGCAGATCAGCGGTGACGCTGAGTTCAACGAAATCTTCTTTGAAGACGTGCGCGTGCCGAAGGAGAATCTGCTGGGCCCCATCAACATGGGATGGCAGGTGCTGGTCTCGACGCTGATGCACGAGCGCATCGGGATCGGCGAGACGCTGGGTGGGAGCGAGCAACTGCTCACGCATATCGTCGGCCTCGCTAAACACAACAACGTCAACGGCAAGCCTGCGTACGATGATCCCGCGATTCGACAACAGATCGCGCAGTTCGCGTGCGAAGTCGCGGCGAAGAAATATAGCGGCATGCGCAGTCTGACCAAGCGGCTGAAGGGCCAGCCGCCGGGCGCCGAGGCCTCGATCTCCAAGATGGTGTCGACCGAGCTTTCGCAGCGGATGGTGAAGTACGCGACGCGCCTGCTCGGCGAGTATGCGCTGCTGGAGCGGCGTTCGCCGTTTGCTCCCGACGGCGACTGGCTGCGACGGATCCTCGCCAGCGAGTCGATGACCATCGCGGGCGGCACCTCGGCGGTTCAACGCAACATGATCGGCGAGCGCATTCTGGGACTACCGAAGGGCTAGCACGCACGGAAAGATCGCGCATGAGGGCGGCGTCGGCCGCCGTTGACCCGTGACGGCTAGCGATTCTGCATCGTCTGAAACAGGAAGGGAGCCGCTTCCGCCATCATCTCACCGATGATCTCCGACAGCGGCTTGCTCGGCAGCGCGAGTTTTTCCGTCAGCGCGCTGATGATGTGCAAGTACTTCTCCTTGGTCTCGCTGCTGATGGTGCTCATCCGGATGCCCTCCATGACTTCGATGTAGCGGCGATGAGCATCGTAGATTTGCTGTTCGAGGGGGTCGCTGAACTTGTGTCCGCGCGCCATGGGCTACTCCTTGAGAGTCGAACTCCGTTCGAATAGGGGGAGGTAGAACTCGGTTCGATTAAAGGGAGGTCGATCTCGCACGAATATAGCAGCCCAGCTGGGTCCCCAGAACCGTTCCCAAATACCGCCATGCGGGTCCCTTGAGAAGACTTTTTCGCGCGCATAATCTCGCGACAGGAATGGACCACCTCGAGATAACGCCCGTCACCCAACCTCTTTCCGCCGTCGTCACGGTGCCCGGATCGAAGAGCATTACGAACCGCGCGCTGCTGATCGCCGCGATGGCTGAGGGCCGCTCGGTGATCGAAAATGTGCTCTTCAGCGACGATACGCTCCGGATGCTCGACGCACTCAAGCAACTCGGGTTTCTAAGTGCGATCGAGGAGAGCGAAAAGCGCGTGACCGTCAACGGCCTCGGCGGTCAGATTCCTTCCTCCGGATGCGATCTGTCGATCGGTGGGGCGGGGACCGCGATGCGTTTCCTGATCCCATTCTTGACGCTGGCGCGCGGAAAATTCCGCATCGACGGAAACAAGCGGATGCGTGAGCGGCCGATCGGCCCGCTCCTCGACGCGATGCAGCGGCTCGGCGCGTCGGTTTACAGCGAGCGCGACAACCGCTGTCCTCCGGTAATCGCCGATTCGCGCAACACCTTTCGCGGCGGCGCGACTCATCTCGACGCGCGGATGTCATCGCAATACGTCTCCGCGATGCTGATGCCGGCGCCGCTGTGGCCGGAGGGGCTGCGCCTGCAAGTCGCGGGTGACACCGCGCGGCCGTTTATCGAAATGACGCTGCGCATCATGGAAACCTGGGGCGTCAAGTGGAACATCGACGGCGATAGCATCACCATTCCTGGTGGGCAGGCGTATCGCGCCCGCCGATTCGTAGTCGAGCCCGACGCCTCGAGCGCGAGCTATTTCGCCGCTGCCGCCGCGCTGTGCGGTGGGACCGTTACCCTCCAGGGTCTAAGCGCCAATTCGGTGCAGGGTGATATCGCATTTCTCACCGTACTGCAGCAGATGGGTGCGCGCGTAAAGTGGAATCCCGATTCGGTCGAGGTGACGGGCGCCGGGCAATTGCGCGGCGTCGACGTCGCGATGAACGGGATGCCTGACATGGTGGCGACGCTGGCCGCGATCGCGCCGTTTGCAACCTCGGCCACGCGCATCCGCAAGGTCGAGTTCATTCGCCATCATGAGAGCGACCGGCTGCGCTCGGTTGCGGCGGAACTGCGTAGATTGGGCGCCAGCGTCACCGACCTCGAAGATGGAATGGAGATTCTTCCGACCCGGCTGAAGGGCGCGAGCATTGAGACCTACGACGATCATCGCATCGCGATGGCGTTTGCCGTCGCGGGACTGAAAATCCCGGGCGTGAAGATTCGGAATCCCGCCTGCGTCTCGAAAACCTTTCCGGAATTCTTCGAGAAGCTGGCAGGTCTCGCCAACTGATATGACGATTCGCGAGGCGGCTCTCGACGACCTGCCGGCGATCGTCGCGATCTACAACGCCGCGATTCCCGGGCGGATGGCGACCGCCGATTTGGAACCCGTCAGCGTCGATTCACGGCGCGCGTGGTTCGCCGAGCATTCCGCGAGTTCGCGTCCGCTGTGGATCATCGAAGACGGTGGCGACTTCAAAGGTTGGATCAGCTTCCAATCCTTCTATGGACGCCCTGCCTATCACGCGACAGCGGAACTCAGCGTCTATGTCGCACCGGATGCGCAACGGCGGGGCTATGCGCGACAGTTGGTCGCCGAGGCGATTCGACGCGCGCCGGAGTTCGGCCTCAAGACGCTGCTCGGATTCATCTTCGGACACAACGCGGCGAGCCTCGCGCTGTTCCGCAGTTTCGGATTCGAGACGTGGGCGCATCTTCCGCGCGTCGCGGAACTCGATGGCATCGAGCGCGACCTGATGATCCTCGGCCGCCGCCTCTAACCCCGTGTTCTTAACCCTCGCCTCACCTAACACCGCATGAGGGCGTGACGCTGGTGGAAATCTAGGACTGAGTTCAGGCTTTGCCGAAGCTGCC
>JBGPMZ010000260.1:0-4846 GCA_041487255.1 Binataceae bacterium (SeqCode)
ATGTTGACGCGACCTTCAAGCGTGCGCTCAGTCTCGGCGCCAAATCGGTTCGGGAGCCGTCGGATCAAACCTGGGGCGATCGCGTCGGTGGCGTCAAGGACACCTCGGGCAACACCTGGTGGATCGCGACGCACAAAGCCGCGAAGTGAGTGGCAACTATGGAATCGCAGAACACGCAATCCGCCGCGCTGCCGCTGACGACGTCAACATGCGGTTTGATCGAAGGCGCGAGGGTCTAAAGGTCCAAACATGGCGCATCCTCGGATGTATGACGATTCGAATCCGGCGATAAAACGCCTGCGCGAGGTCTGCCTCGCCCTGCCCGAGGCTTTCGAGAAAGAAGCGTGGGGAGAGTGCACCTTTCGCGTCACCGGCGGCAGCATGTTCGCGATGACCGATAACAATCATCATGACAGCGGTCACGTCGCGGTATGGGTGAAAGCGCCGCCGATGGTGCAGGAGATCCTGGTCAACTCGGACCCGAAGCGCTTTTTCGTCCCGCCCTACATGGGCCCCAAGGGCTGGGTCGGCGTGCGCATCGATTACAAAGTCAATTGGGACGAGGTCGCCGGCATCCTGAAGGACGGCTACTTGATGTCGGCTCCGAAACGGCTCGGCGGGCGCGCTGCGTCGGCGATGGACGGCGCGGCCGCCACCACAGGGGTTGCAAAGAAGCGACGCACCGCGGCGAGCAAACCGAAAGCCGTTGCGAGCGTGCGGCATCATGAGCGATGAGGTGAACAGTAGACTGGCTGAACGCGCCGCGACTGGACTATTGTCGAGGCCAGTCCACCCACACAACTATCAACCTCGCACGCGCGAGAAAGGACCAGGTGCATCGATGCTCGAAGTAGGAAAACCGTTTCCCGGGTTCGCTCTAAAGAATCAGGATGGCAAAGAAATGAAGCTCGGCGATTTCGCCGGCAAGTGGTTGGTCGTCTACGTCTATCCCAAGGACGACACTCCCGGATGCACCATCCAGGGCAAATCCTTCACCGCGACCAAATCCGATTTCGACGCGGCCGGTATCAAGGTCCTTGGAGTGAGCCAGGACGACGTCGATTCGCATAAGAATTTTTGCAACAAGTTCAGCTTCACCATCGATTTGCTCGCGGATCCCAAGGCCGAGTTGCTAGGCGCGGCGCATGTCGGTCAGAGCGACTACAAGGGCACCAAGTATTGGGATCGCACCAGCTTCGTGATCGATCCCAAAGGTGTGCTGCGCAAGGTCTATGAGAAAGTGAATCCTCAGGGCCACGAAAAGACGCTGCTCGACGACATCAAGCAGTTGCAGCATTAGGGCAAAGAGCCGGACAAAACCAAGGCGCCAGGTAGGAAAGCCGGATCAAGGTGTCGCGGTAGTCGGAGACGGCGTGGCTGCGATGAATCGTTTCTAGCGGGCGCGAATGCGCTCGTCCTGATCCTTGGTTCGCAGCCACAACTGGCCGACCGCCACGGCTCCTTGATCTGGCTTTCCTACCTGGTGCCTTGGGGTTTTGTCCGGCTCCGGCTCCTTGCCTTCTATCTTTCGCGCCGCTCGAATGACGGGCCCGAGAAGCCGCTGCGCCCGAGTTGAGGCATATTGATGCGGGCGTTGCCGGTATTCATGCCTCCATCAACTATCATCGCAGTGCCGGTAATCCATTCCGCATCGTCACTCGCGAGGAACAAGGCCATTGCCGCGATGTCTTCCGGCCTGCCGGCGCGAGGGATCGGCTGCATGCGCGCCATGTTCTTCGCGGCGGCCTCTTCGCCCGCAGGGTTGCCGCGCACGGTCAGCGGAGTGACGATGCCGCCCGGGCAGATGCAGTTTACGCGGATGCGATCGTGACCCAGATCGATCGCAGCCGATTCCGTGATGCTGACGACCGCCGCCTTCGCCGCGCTATAGGCGTGCAGGCCTGACACCCCGCGCAGTCCGGCGACCGACGAGGTCGAGATAATCGATCCGCCACCGACCTTGCGCATCGGCTCGATCGAGTACTTGATGCCAAGGAACACCGCGCGGGTGAGGACGTGGAAAGTCTTGTCCCAGTCCTCGCTCTTGATGTCCTCGATTCTGCCGGTCGCTCCGCCGACGCCGGCATTGTTGTAGGTGATATCGAGGCGTCCGTATTCCTTGACGGCGCGATTGATGAGCGCCTTGATATCGTCCTCGCTGATGACATCGGTGCGCTGAAAGACGGCGCGTCCCTTGGCCGCCGCGATCTCCGATACCACTAGTTCGCCGCCCTGCGAGTTGAGGTCGGCAATTACCACCGCGGCGCCTTCCTGCGCAAATCGGATCGCGGTCGCGCGTCCCATTCCGCTCGCCGCACCGGTGATGACTGCTACTTTTCCATCGAGCTTGCCCATCGGAGGTCTCCTTCACTCATCGATTCTGAACCTCTGCATAGCAAGGAATCGAGCGCCGCGGGTAACGGCGGATCGGTGCTATAATCGACGCCTCGATGGCGAAACTGACGCCAAATAATGGCCGCAGTGCGCAGATGATGACGCGCGCGGCCGGGAAGGGCTTTCTGACTGCCGAGCAGGACTTGGCAGCGCCGCCGAGCGACGCGCAAAACACAACTGCGCCGACGCCGGAGGGTCCGCGTTTCGACTCGTTGGTAAGCTATCCCGAAACCACTCCCGCCGCGGAAGCCAATCCGGAAACTTCATCCGATGAGATCGATCGCAAGCTGGATATGATTCAGCCCGAGCCGGGCGTCTATCTTCTAAAGGACAAGGGCGGCAAGGTCCTATACGTCGGCAAGGCCAAGTCGCTGCGCTCGCGAGTGCGCGCGTATTTTCGCGAGGGCGGCGACGAGCGCTTCCAGGTGCGCTTCCTGATGCGCCGCGTGCGCGACTTCGACACGCTGGTGACGCGCAGCGAGAAGGAAGCGCTGATCCTCGAAAACAACCTCATCAAGCAGTACAAGCCCCGCTACAACATCCGCCTGAAGGACGACAAATCCTACCTGAGCGCCAAGGTCACCAATCATTCGTGGCCGCGCATCATGGTGACCCGCAAGATCATCAAGGATGGCGGCAAGTACTTCGGCCCGTTCGGGTCCGCCGATGGCCTGCGCGAGACTATCGACGTCATTCGAAAAGTGTTTCCCCTGCGGACTTGTTCCGATTCGGTGTTCAAGAATCGCGCCCGCCCATGCCTCGAGTATCAAATCAAGCGATGTCTCGGTCCGTGTTGCCTCGCCGTCGACCGCGACGAGTACGGGGGACATCTGCACGCCGCGACCATGCTGCTGGAAGGTAAGAACCTCGAACTGCTGCGCGAGATGCGCGATCGGATGAAGGCGCATGCCGACCGCCTCGAATTTGAAGAAGCCGCGCGCATGCGCGACCGCGTCCGCGCCATCGAGAAAACCGTCGAGCGCCAGACTGTCCTGCATCATTGGGGAATCGATCAGGACGTGTTCGGGCTCTATCGCGAGGGCGGCTTCATCGAGGCGATCGTGCTGATGGTGCGCGGCGGGAAGCTGACCAGCACGCATAGCTGGGATTTCCAGGACCTCGAATTCGCCGATCAGGATGTGCTCGCGGATCTCCTCACGCAGTACTACTCGGGCGCGCGCAACATTCCCGATGAGGTCATCGTGCCGGTCGCGCTCGAAGACGCGGAGGTGCGCGCCGAACTGTTGACCGAGAAGCGCGAGAAGAAAGTGGAGTTCCTGGTGCCTCAACGTGGCGACAAGCTGCGCCTGCTCGAGATGGCGATGGAAAATGCGCGCCAGAGTTTCGCCTCGCGCCGGGACAACGAGCTGACTCGCGAGAAGATGCTCGACGACCTGCGCACCAAGCTTCATCTCAAGAACACGCCCAAGCGGATGGAGTGTTACGACATTTCGAACTTGCAGGGCACGATGGTGGTTGGCTCGCAGGTCACTTTCGACGAGGGCGAGCCACGCAAGGATCTCTATCGGCGGTACAGGATTCGCAGCTTCGAGGGTCAGGACGACTTCGCGAGCATGTACGAGGTTCTGAAGCGGCGTCTCACGCGCGCCGTCGCGGAGAACGAGTTTCCGGATCTATGGGTTATCGACGGCGGCAAGGGTCAGCTCAATGTGGCGGTCGCGGTACTGCGGGAATTTAACCTGCTCGATCAACTCGATGTGGTCTCGCTCGCCAAGCAGCACGTCCTCAATGACGGGCGCGAACAGACCGTGGTGAAATCGGAAGAGCGCGTGTTCATTCCCAATCGCAAGGACCCCATCGTGCTGCCGAAGAACGCGACTGCGTTGTTCCTCCTGGTGCGCATTCGCGACGAAGCGCATCGCTTCGCGATCACCTACAACCGCGAGTTGCGCAAGCGCGCGCGGCTGCGCTCGGCGATCGACGATATCGAGGGTATCGGTCCGGTGAAGCGGCGCGCGCTGTTGCGGCACTTCGGTAGCCTCCGGCGGATTCGCGAGGCGACCGTCGACGACATTGAGCAGGTGAAAGGGATGAATCGCGACCTCGCCGCGAAGATTCGCGCGCACCTCGATGAGATGGCGGCGCTGCTCGATCGCGAGGAGCGCACCGATGCCACCGAGCTTGGCGCCGAGGCACCCGTACTTCCGGCAGTCGCACCACCGCTGAATGAAACACCTGGCAACGCGGATACCACGCCGGAGCAAGAGTAGCCTTTCAGCTTCCGCTCTTCTGGTTTCCTCTGCGATCGTTTGCAAAGCCACGGGAGATTGCGCGAGCATCGAGCTCAACCGCCCACCGAGAGGAACCGCACGATGGACTTCAAATACAGCGAAGCGGATCAGAAATTCCGCCACGAATTCCGCAGCTGGCTCGAACAGAACCGCCCGCGGGATTGGCGCGACGATAGCGAGCTCGATGCCGACACTAAAAC
>JBGPMZ010000261.1:0-4844 GCA_041487255.1 Binataceae bacterium (SeqCode)
CTCGCTCGCATGTTGAAGTGACACGCGATCGTTAGGCGCATCCGAGGTTCTTCGGCGACGCTGCGCTTGCCTCAGACTGACATGGAGGGAAGTGGCGTTTGCCTTTGCCTTGGAATGACAAGGAGTGCAAACGCGACGGACGCCTTTGCAAGGAGCGCATACGCGACGGAGCCTTTGCGCATTTGTCATTCTGAAGCGAGCGAAGCGAAGCTGAAGAACCTCGGAAGAGATGCGGCATCGATTGTCACTTCAGCATTCGCATGCGCGGCCTTTCGGCGATGTTGGCCTGCGGACGCTCGCTCTGCATGCTTCGAGTGGCTCGAAGGAATCAGCTGATCTGTCAGATCACTTGATAACTTTGCCTGCGCGTAGCTCCTCGATTTGCGTGCGATCGATGCCGGCCTCGCGCAAGACTTCCTCGGTATGCTCACCCAACTTCGGCGGCATCCGGAAAAGTTTCGCGGGCGTCTCGCTGAAGCGTGGGCCCGGCGTCACCGTGCGGATCTTGCCCGCCACGGGATGCTCATAAGTCGTGAAGCTGTCGTTCGCGACGATCTCCTCGTCCTTGAACAGCGTGTCGTAGCTGTGTACCGGTCCGCATGGGACATCGGCCTCTTCCAGGATCGGCAGCCACTCGGCGCTAGTTCGTTCCGGAAACAGCTTCGCGCATCCACGCATGATGCCGCGCAGTCTCTCGATGCGATCCGCCACCCCGGTCCACCACTCCGGATGCCCGAGCCCGGCGCACATCCGCTCGAACTGCGCATCGGTGAACGGCGCGATCGTCAGCCATCCGTCTTTGGTGCGGAACGGATCGAGTGTGGTGCTTTTGGGCGCTTGCCCCTTGAAATCTTCTTCGGGAAGAAACGTGTATCCGTAGGTGGTGTCGTTGGCCGCGAAGTTCATCATCGCTTCCAGCATCGGCACGCGAATGTACTGGCCGACGCCGCGCACGCGCGCGGCATGCAGCGCGCTTACGATGCCAAGCGCCGCGGTCATTCCACTAACCTTATCCGCGAGCGCCATCTTGACCGCGGTCGGCTGCCCCGATTTTCCGCCCTGCAAATTCGCCACCCCCGAGTAGCCCTGGATGACCGGATCGTAGGCGGGGTGATTCGCCATCCTGCCCTTGGGAGCGAAACCGCAAATCGAGCAGTAGACGATTTTCGGATTGGTGCGGCGGATGTCCGGATAGCCGATGCCAAGGCGGTCCGCGACGCCGGGACGATTGTTCTCGACCAGCGCATCGGCGCGCGTCGCGAGGCGCCGCACCAGGTCGCGCCCATGCTCCTTCTTTATGTCGATGACGATGCTGCGTTTGTTGCGGTTGAAGTTGATGAACGCGGCTGAGAAACCCGCTCGCTCGGGACGCCCGTTGCGCCGCATCGAATCGCCCTCGGGCGCTTCGATCTTGATCACATCGGCGCCTAGATCACCGAGCAACTGCGTGCAGAAGGGTCCCGACACGACCTGCGTGAGATCGAGCACTCGAACACCAGCGAGAGGGCCATCGGCCATACGTTTGTTTCCTTAGCTCCGCATTTTGAGGAAGCAGGGATTCTATATCGAGCGTGACGATACGTCACGCGAGCCCGCGTCGTCGAATCGAAGCGTCAGCATGAAGTGATCGGCTACCGCGAGGCACTCGCAGTAGCGGTGGCCGGCTTCGGCACGTCCATTCCGTAGGCGACCTTCAAGTCGTCGCCCGCGAAGGGATAGACATGCACCATCCACCCGAATACCTGGTCGAAAAAATGACCACCTGCGCCGCCGCACTGTCGCGCATCGGAGATCTTTCCCTCGAAGCCGAAGCGGCCGTCCGCGAGGAACCCGTAGCGATGATTCAGCTCGGCCGCATTTGGACTCGCCGATACCGGCAGCATGCCAGGAATGCCGGCGCGATCGGCACCGACGTCGTTGCGGAACAGGTCTCCGATCGTCAGTTCCTCGGGAATGCAAATGTTGGTATGCACGTGCCATCTCGCGATGCTCAGCGGAACGATCGCGTCGAGGTCATCAAGCGTGGCCTCGGGCGGCGCACTATACATCGCACCGACCAGCGTGTAGTTGCTGGCCGCGTCTCTGGTGTAGAGCAGCGAGCCCGGATGCGAGAGGTCGAAACGCCCCTGGTATTCGAGACCCGCCTGCGTGAAATCGGTGAAGTGGTAGTCGTCCTGCGGAATGCCGGGCAGGAAGATGCGCATCCCTTTCGCGAGCGCGACGCGATAGTCGCGATATCGCGCAAGCGAGCCGCGCAGCGTTTCGAGGATGTCGCGCGCGCGTGCTTCGTCGCTGGCGGCTGGCGAGCGCAGCTCGGTCATGCGCATGTGGTTTTCCATCATGCGCATGTGACTGCCCATCCCGCCCGGCGCCATCGTATGATTCATTGAGGCCGCGTCAGCGCCGCCCATTCCGTCCATCGCGGCCATGTCGTGCGCCGACGCGACGCCTGCGGCAAGCAGAAATCCCAATGCGCCCGCCGTAGCGGCGAAAGAAAGCCTGCGAACTCCGCTGAATGTACTCACGGGAATGCCTCCCTTAAGCCTTTAATCTTGCGTGCGTCAGCGCCGGCAGTTCGTTGCGGACGCGGTCCAGGTAATGAAGATCGATGGGCGCGGTCACCACGCCTTCCTGATCCGACGCGCGGCCGAGCACGCGTCCCCATGGATCGATGATCATCGAATTTCCGTAATCCGAGAAGCCGTGCACGTTGGGTCCGAACTGCGCCGGTGCGATGACGTAGGCCTGATTTTCGATGGCCCGGGCGCGCAGCAACGATTCCCAGTGCGCCTCGCCGGTAGGGAAAGTGAAACAGCTTGGCACGGTGATGATCTTGGCGCCCTCGAATGCGAGGCGGCGATACAACTCCGGGAAGCGCAGGTCATAGCAGATGCTGAGTCCCACCGCGCCGACCGACGCCCCGACACATACCACGTCGGAGCCGCTCAGACGCGAGGCGGATTCCTTTACCGTCACGCGGCCGGGCAGATCGATGTCGAACAGATGAATCTTGCGATAGATGCCCATTCGCGCGCCGTCGGGCCCGAGCATCACCGAGGTGTTGTAGGTTTTCTCGTTGCCGGCCACCTGTTCGGTGATCGATCCCGCGACGATATGGACCTTCAGTTCACGCGCGAGCTGCGCCATCAGCGCGAGCGATTCGCCTTCGAGGGTTTCCGCGGCGGATGCTTCCGCACCGCGCTTGCCTCGCCAGTTGAAGGTTTCAGGCAACGCGATAAGCGACGCGCCGTGCGAGACCGCGACCCGCACCAGCCGCTCCGCGCGCTCCAGATTGGCGGCCTTGTCGGAGCCCGCGCTCATCTGAATTGCTGCGGCTAGATAGGACACAGTGACATTTTACCCGATTTAGTAGCGCGGGACCGACGGATCTATTTCGGACCATCCGTCGATGCCGCCCGCAAGATTGAGCACTCGCCCGAAGCCGCTACGCGTAAGGAACATCGCGACCTGCGAGCTGCGCACTCCATGATGGCACATCACGATGGTCTCGCGATCGGGGTCGAGCTCGGAAACACGCGACGGAATGTCGCCCATCGGAATGTTCAACGTGCCGGTGATCGAGGCGGTCGCGATCTCCCACGGCTCGCGCACGTCGAGGATGACCGGCTTGTCGCCTTTGCCCAGGCGGCGCTTCAGTTCAATTGGATCTATCTCGGAGGGCCCCCGCATCGGTAAGTCCTGACCGGCTCTCCGATCGCCATGGATCAGGGCCGCGTGTCGTTCGAGAACATCTCGACCTTGGCAAACTTCGGCAGTATCAGCAACGGCACCGACATCGAAAAGGTATCGGTATCGCCCGGCTTGAGTGGGGTGAAATGTGGCTTTTCCTTGAGGATTTGCTCCATTTCCTCGTCGTCACCCATGCTCACGGCCTGCTTGTTGTAGGTGCTCTCGGCGTGCAGCACCTTGCCGTCCTCGTCCTCGAAGGCGAACAGGATATGGACATAGTTGATCGGCTGGGCAGATGCGTTGGTGAGTTTCCCGGCCACCACCAAATCCGGCGGGCGGCAGCAGGAGCGGATGATGCGGTCGGTGGTGATGTGGATCTTCAGCGCCGAGTTGTCGATCGCCTCGGTCTTGGGATGATCGTGGAGATTTTTGTCGTAGTAGGCCTGGCGCTCCGCCTCCTGCGCCGCTTCGCTTGGTTTGATGTCGACCCGAGCGCCGGCAAACGCGGTTGAGGTAACGGTCAGAAAGAGCGCTGTCATCAGCAGCTTCTTCATCTTTAAAAGGCCTCCGATTGCAGGTCGCTATCGCACAAGTCCCCGACAACCTGTGAGCCGATCCTGAAACGCGCGACTGCATAAGTCAACGTGCTATTACAAGGGAGATGAGCCCCTCGCCACCGACCGCCGAAGATGTCGGCTTCATGCGGGAAGCCCTCGCCGAGGCGTCGCGGGCCGCCTCGAAGGAGGAAGTGCCGGTCGGGGCCGTGGTGGTGCTCGATGGAAGAATCATCGGGCGCGGCCACAATCAGCCGATCTCGAGCAAGGATCCAACCGCGCATGCCGAGATCGTCGCGATCCGGGAGGCTGCGCGCACCATCGGCGCATACCGGCTACCCGGCTCTATCCTCTACGTGACCTTGGAGCCATGTGTGATGTGCGGCGGCGCGATAGTTCATGCGCGGATAGCGGCGATCAAGTATGGCGCGCGCGACGAGAAAGCTGGCGCGCTCGGCTCGGTCTACGACATCGGGCGCGACGGCCGGCTCAATCATCGCATCGAGGTAGTAGGCGGCATCATGGAGGAAGAATGCGCCTCGATGCTGCGGGAGTTCTTCAAGCATCGCCGCGCCGGGAAGCGATCGCCGGACTGAGCGA
>JBGPMZ010000262.1:0-4827 GCA_041487255.1 Binataceae bacterium (SeqCode)
ATCGACCTGAGCACAAGATTTTAGAATATGGCAAGGTACTGTTCCGACCCGATGAGTGGGACAGCCTCTTGCGACGGACGATCACATAGAGATTCCGAAAGATTTTGAGCGAGTAAGCCTCAGCGATTAGCCCAACGCTTCTTGGCCGCTTTCTGAGCTATTTCCCGACGCTGTGTCCGCCTGCGCTTTCCCACCGCGCTTTCCGCCCAACCGCCCTAATTCGACGGCGGCTGGATTCCGATTGTTCGGTTCGGTATCGGGTGTCAGTCGCAATGTCGCCAATCATCTTCGCGAGCGCGAGGGGGTCGCGCTGGCGTTTCTGTCGTATTTCCGCCATATACAACCATTATCGCATAGAGCGAACGCAATCGCATCGCGTTTTCAAGACGGTGGATTTTCAAACTGACCCATTACCCGTAATCTGGTGACAGACTGCGCACGAGTCTTCTGGAAGACCGGCAGAGCCGCACCATCGTTCTCGAGGCAGCAGTCGAGAGATGGAATGGTTCGACGATCCAGCGCGATTCGTCGTAGGCCTCGCGCGTGAGAGGGCGCCCGAACATAACCGCTCGTGGATTGGATTGCGCGTGATGGTAGACTGCAAGCGCCACCGCGGCCGGGGGAGTCTTTACCCGCGAGGAACGATTCTAGATGTAGATAGTCGTCGTAGCCCCAGAAGAGTTCATCGCCTACCTGCATCGTCGGCACTCCGAATACACCGCTGGAAACCGCCTCGTCAGTTTTGCCGCCGGAGCAGGGCCTTGATCTCCGGGCTCTGAGCCTGCATCACTAGCGCCGCGCTGCAGATAGGCTTCAGCCAAGCCACTTGGCCCTTGCTTTTGGGGAAGTCGGGGAGCTTTTGTAATCTTGGCGGAGAGGCACCCCGAGACGACAGCGGACCGGATGGCCCTAAGATTTAAAACCAGGAGATCGAAGCATGGGAACCACGGTTTCGTCGGTCCTGAAGCACAAAGGTCATGACGTAGTCACCGTCGCACCGGAGCAGACCGTAACATGGGTCGTCGAGGTGCTCGCCCAAAACCGGATCGGAGCAGTGCCGGTGATCAACAAGGACGGTCAACTCATAGGGATCATCTCGGAGCGCGACATCATCCGCGGGATGTCGAAGCATGCGGAAGCAGTGCTGACACTTCAGGCCGATCAATTAATGACCCGTGATGTTAAGACCTGCTCGTCCGAGGATCAGTTGGTCAATATCATGGAGGTGATGACGCTGCAGCGTATCCGGCATCTTCCAGTGATCGAGAATGGAGCGCTTCATGGCATCGTTAGCATCGGCGACGTCGTGAAGCAGCGCCTCGAAGAAGTTCAGTCCGACGCGGAGGAACTCCGAAGGTATATTCGCTCCCCGTAGCGGCGATGGTCTAGACAACGGCCCCGCTTTTCTCCGGATCGCACAGACGATAGAGGTGCGTGATCAGGACGGCAATCCGGACGTGGTCAGATGGCACACGCCCGTAAATCAGATCGACAAAATCGGCACCGACGCGTTTTTGTTCAACGACTACTTGGTGCCTGATCATCACTTCTACCTAGGGCATCGAGCTCGTCTCAAAATTTCGCTCTCGATCTTCTTGCGGGAGCGACTTGCGAGCACCGAACAAAACTCATCGCGATCGTGTTCGTACGCTCATGGCGTTCGACGCCGTCATTACCAAAACGCGCCGGTCCTTTCCTCCGCGAAGACTATCTCGCCTCCGTTAGTATAAGCTCTTCTTGCGCTTTGCGATAACTCTGCTAATGCTGAGATTAGTCTAACGAAATTGGTGCAAGACCTTGCGAGGAGGAATTCCATGAGTGGGATGGAATGGTTAGTCTTCGCCGCCGCGGTGGTCGTCGTTGGGATACTGGTGGGAGGAGTCATGCACGTGATGGAGCGCAAGAAGCCGAAGTACGTAGACTAGCCCGCCAGCAGGCACAGAAATTCGCACAAGCAGGAGCTAGGGTCCATCCGCCGAGCCTAGTCCAGACCCGAAACGGGGTTTAGTTGCATCAACTCGGCGCTCAAACGAGACCGAGGTCGAGATCGGCATCGCGCCATAGCTGGCAGCCCTTGTCGGTCGGAGCCGCCTCAGCCTCCAACACTCCGGCCGCGGGACGACTTAGCGTCGTGGGAACTCCACACGTTCCAAGCGATTCGGTTGGTTGTCGCAGCGGAAGCTCGTGTGCCGATGGTCTCCGCTCGCTTTTGACGCGCAAGAGTCTTCCCGCCAGACTTCGAAGGAGGCAATTGGCTCGATGTCTATTTTCAAAACGAAAAACCCAGAGAAAGTCAGACTGCGGCCGCTGAATCCGTGGGCCAGCCTACCCGGTCGGCGCCGCGTACTTTGCCTCCAATCGCGGTGTTCGAATCCTTCAAGCCAGCCGCGACAACCTCAGGCGATGCGGGCGCGTATCTCGACGCTGGGGCGAGAATTAGCGGAAGGCTTTACTTTGAAGGCTCTGAGTGGATCGACGGTCAGGTGGACGGCGAAATCAAGTCGGAAGACAAGCTTTCGATTGGCAAGGTGCGCAGGTCACGGCGCAAATCAACACCAAGTCGGTGGTGGTTTCGGGCGAGGTAAGCGGCGATATTGTCGCCACCCACCGGCTCGAGATACGCGCCTCGGCGCGGGTCTTGAGCAATATCACCTCGCCGACCTTAGTCATTCAAGAGGGTGCTTTGTTCGAAGGACGTTGCGCGACGCAGCACCCAGAGCTACCAGCGCTCGCGCCGCATCCTTCATCGCATCGCGATTCGAAACCTCGCGGCCGGTTAGGATGCTCGCCTCGCGCAAATTCGGCGTGACTAGAGTCGCCAACGGGAGCATCACGTCGCGCATCATCATTATCGCAACGGGTTCAAGGAGAACGTCCCCATTTGCCGTGACCATCACCGGATCGACCACCAAATTCGGGATCCTACGAATGCGGATTCGATCCGCGACGGCCCCTATTGCATTAGTCCGGGAGAGCATCCCAGTTTTCGCGGCTGAGATCGTGAAGTCATCTGCGACAGCATCGATCTGCGCAGCGATGAAGGCAGGATTTAGGTCGACTATTGCACTCACACCACGCGTATTCTGCGCGGCTATCGCGGTGATTGCGCTGGTGCCGAAGACGGCAAACGCAGCGAAGGTCTTGAGGTCCGCCTGGATTCCCGCGCCTCCGCTGGAATCCGAGCCTGCGATGGTGAGCGCAACAGCGGTCATGACGCATTGAAAGCTTAGCACGAAACTTGAGCGTCCGGCCTCTCGCCGAGAGCTTTGAAAAACGGCCGAACACTCGGCGAGCACCGAATCGCTTGACGAGGGATCTCGTCGGTTATAGTCACGGCTCATGGCGCGGCGGCACGAAAGCTTGATTCCGCTTTCACACGACCATCATGACGCGTTGCTGCTGGCGTGGCGATTGCGCACCGGCGACTTGTACAAGCGCGAGCCCGAACTGCGCGCCAAGCATGTCAGTGCGTTCTTCGAATATCAACTGATCAACCATCTGAAGATTGAAGAAGAACTGTTGTTCCCTGCATTCCGCGAAGTGCCGGGCGTGGAAGCGTCGCTTATCGACGTGCTGCTGAGGGACCATCAGGAGCTGCGGGCGCGAGCCGCTGCGATCAAAGCCGGCGCGCACGACCAGGTGGACAGTTTCTGCGTCTTGCTCGAACGCCATATCCGGACCGAGGAGCGTCAACTGTTCGTGCTGGCGGATCGGATCAAGCCGGCAGAGGCGGCGGAGCTGGGGCGCCAGATAAAAGCGCAGCTTAGGTGACGCGCGCGGCTGCGAGAAGGGTCGAAAGTTTCGGACGCACTCGGCACTTACCAGCTGAGATGAACTAATGGGCACCGGGTTTGCCGCAGCGGAGGCTATAGATGTTAGAGCGGCTTGTGGTTCGTGCCCTGACCGGGTGTCACGAAAAGCATGTTCGTCGGCACCTTGGTTTTGGCGCTATGCCACGTACCTTTCGGAACGATCACATATGACCCGGGCTCACTCAAACTTATGCTGTCCCGAGCGCCGCTCTGTTCAAGAATCATCTCGACCTCACCCGATACGAGGTAGACAATCTCGTCGCCCGCTGGATGCATTTCCCAACTCGACCAATCGCTGTCGAAGCTGAAGGAGGAAACCAGCAAGTGTCCTCGAAAACCGTCAAATCGTGCGTTCAAATCTTCGTATAGAGTTGGAGTTACATCAATGGGGAGCGCCGAATGGTCAGGTTCGATGACAACAAATGTTGATTTGAGGTCGAGTTGCTTTGGTTTCGCGTTCACTAGACCGCCTCTTCGGTTATTGACAGCCGCCTACTGATCGACACGCCATGGCTACGCGTTTCGGCTACCTCAGCACGAACAGTGAGTCAACGGTGGCGAACGCCTCGCGATTGAGGTTTTCCCGTCCTCCCGCCTTTCTGCGCGCAGCCTCAGCGAGGCGATGGCTAGCTTCAGCGCTCCCCTGCGGTCGGGAATTCAACCTTGTAACCCGCGGTCGCCGCGCTCCGGCGATATTCATCATTTGACACGTCGCGCTTGTGAGTCGCGACCATCCAGACATGACCGAACGGATCGTGCATGGTGCCCCGGCGGTCACCGTCGCCTTCGTCTTCGATCGGCCTTACCAGCTTTCCGCCAGCGGCGACGGCCTTCCTCATCACTTCATCGGCGTCGTCGACCAGGAGGTAAATGTTCACCGAGGATCCTCCGAGTGTCTGAGGACCCTTCACGTCGATTTCCGGATACTCGTCGGCGAGGAAGATCGTTGAATTTCCGATCTTGAGCTCAGAGTGACCGACCCGGTCATCGCTTCCGGTCACGCGCATGGTCTCAA
>JBGPMZ010000263.1:0-4819 GCA_041487255.1 Binataceae bacterium (SeqCode)
TGGAGGGCGAGGTTCCCCTCGAGCTTGACGGAACCTTCTATCGCATCGGACCCAACCCGCAATTTGCACCGCGCGGGACCTACAACCCACTCATTGGAGACGGAATGGTACACGCCTTCCGCATCCATCAGGGTAGGGTCTCCTATCGTAACCGCTGGGTGCGAACTCAGCAGTGGACGCTCGAGCGATCCGCCGGTCGAGCGCTGTTCGGGACCTCAGGAATTCCATCGGATTCCGATCCGAGCGTCGCGGGCAAGCCAACCGACGGCGTCGCGAATACCAACCTGGTCTGGCATGGAAACAAGTTGCTGGCTTTGGAAGAAGGGCATGGACCGATCGAGCTGGATCCGGAGTCGTTGGGGACGCTCGGTCCATGGTCCTTCGACGAGAAGTTGCGGCGCAACATGACGGCGCATCCGAAGATCGATCAGGGTTCCGGCGAGATGCTCTTCTTCGCGAATTTTCCGACCGGGCGCATAAGCAGTGATGTCGAGTTGAACGTCGCGAATCGCGCGGGCGAGTTGATTCAGTCGCACTCGGTACACGGGCCATTCCCGGCACTGGTTCACGATTTCGCAGTGACGAAGGACTTCATAATCATTCCCATGTGCCCGGTCACGGTGTCGATCAAACGCGCGATGGCCGGTGCGCCACTGATCGCGTGGGAGCCGGAGCAAGGCACGCAGGTCGGTATCGTGCCGCGAAACGGCGGCGCCGAAGATATCCGATGGTTCGCCGGCGCGGCCTGTATGGCGTGGCACACCATGAATGCATTCAACGATGGAGACCGCATCGTCGTCGACGTATGCCAGCAGGACGCGCCGATGTTTCCCTTCGCGGATGGCTCGCCGGCGGACCCTCGCCGCGCTACTCAATTGCTGACTCGATGGGAGTTCGATTGGGACAAGCCGGGAACTTTTGCGGTGCAAAAACTAAGCGACGAGCGTTGTGAGTATCCGCGCATCGACGAGCGTCGGACCGGGATGCGCTATCGGCATGGTTATGTCGCCTGTATCGGCGGCCCCGGCAGTGACGACATCTTTCATCGAGGCATCGGGCATTTCGATCATGCCACCCGACAGATGCATACCTATGCTGCCGGTGCTCGCTGTGCGGTTGCCGAACCCGTGTTCGTGCCTCGCAAACGCGATGCGCGAGAGGGCGAAGGCTATCTGATGACCAACATCTTCGATGAAGAACGCAACGCGAGTCACCTCGCGATTTTCGATGCCGAGCAGATTGAACAGGGGCCAATCGGGCGGGCGCACCTCGACCATCGCGTACCGGTGGGATTTCATGGCCAGTGGAGATCGGAAACCTAGCAGGCCGTTTCCAATCTGATGCCTCGGCGCTAAAATTTCGTTGCCTTATCCAACTTGCTCCACTCGCGAAACGACAATTGCGTGAAGGCATCTGTGACGATAGCAACGCGGATTGCATTGTTGGTTGCTCTGTTCTTCGTCTGCGCAGGGATGCAGATGGACGTCCGACCGCAACCGAGTGAGTCATCTTCACAACAGGGGCAACAGGATCAAAGCGATCGACAGAACACCATGGAAATCCTGCCACCGTCCTATATCGGATGCTGGCAAGGCATGGTGGCCGCGCCCGACTCCTCCCAGAACTTGAACGGCTGTTTGAATGGTCCCTTCGTGCCCGAGCTCTACACCTTGTGCTATCGAAAGAATTTGAATGGAAGGTTCGAGCTAACCTTCGGCGGCGTTCAACTCGATACCGAAGTGCCTGCGGAATACCAGATCAGCGCAGCGAGTGGCAAAGTCGAGGTACTCTCGAGCGACGGAGTCGCCAAGGTCAGGCTTCGCAGCCTGGTTCATTTTGACCAGAAGCAGACGGCCTCGAGAGCGTCCTCGGACGCTCAGTGGTCAATGGACGAAGAAACCAACATAGCTTGTGAGGTCAAAGACGCAGGCATGGATGTCGCGGCCTCCTACGCGCAGACTTCCGACGGCAGTGAATGTTTCAGGGGAACCTGGCACACGCGCTTTCATCGGTTTGATAAGTAAGGTAACTCCTACCCTTCGCTTATGCGGATAATACGGCGAAGGCCACGCCGGAAAGCACCCTATTCTCGTCGCCGAATTCGTGGCGCTGTGCAGTGAAATTGCGCGAGCCGCAGATCTTGGGGTGCTAGCTTTTCCCGTTGCTGCTGAGAGGGCTGCCCTTCAGCGGGACCGCCCAATCCCACGAATAGTGCTGCTTGGCGGCTTCGGCATGGACCCGGCCCATGATCGAGTCGCCGCACTGCGCGCAGAACATGTAGGTGCTGTTGTCGTGGCCGACCGCCGCGCTCAGGGTTCGCTCGCCGCTCGGTGCGGAGGCGAACTCTCGTCCGCAAGCGCAGCATCCGTCCGACACCACCTGCGCGCGATTTACGATAAGATGCGGGACCATGTGTCCGTTCGCGTCTGACATGCTCAATCTCCTCCCTGCTCTTTCGATTCTCCAGAACATTTCCCGTACTTACCGTAACGAGAATTTGCCGAAGATCCCCAGCTTCCCCGAAACGCCGTATATCGCCAAATCGCAAGCCACAGACAGGCTTGCCGTTGCCTCGCTACGCCGTAATGAATCGCGCATGGGTAACAGATGAACATATCCACAATGCGGATTTCGAGTCTACCGGCGCGTCGCGACCCTGATTTTGCTCCAATTTTGGAGGATCTTCTTCTTCCATGGTCGTTTGTCGGGAGCTGCGGAAGCGGTATATGAAGTCGGTACGGCATACGGATAGGTGAGCGCGCGAAGCCGCGGCGCAGCCGCTTCGAGGGCGGAGCGAAGCGTTGTCCGAGAAAAATATAGGAGTCACAAAGATGGAAAATCGGCTCGGCTTTGGCGCGTTTCTCGCGCCGCATCATCCGACGGGCGAAAACCCCACCCTCCAACTGCAGCGCGATCTGCGGCTCGCCACCCTCCTCGACGACCTCGGCTACGACGAGTTCTGGGTCGGAGAGCATCATTCAGGCGGATGGGAGACGATCGCGTCGCCCGAGATGATGCTGTCGGCGGCCGCGATGGTCACTCATCGGATCAAGCTCGGAACGGGCGTAGTCTCGATTCCCTATCACCATCCGTTCACCGTCGCGCAGCGCATCGTGATGCTCGATCATCTCTCCCGCGGCCGCGCGATGCTCGGCGTTGGGCCGGGCGCGCTCCCCTCGGACGCCTTCATGCTCGGGATCGACCCGATGACCCAGCGCGATCAGATGGACGAAGGCCTCGGAGTCATTCAAAGATTGCTGACCGCGCGCGAGCCCATCACCGTCGATGGTTCATGGTACCGGCTGCGCGATGCGGCGCTGCATCTGCGCCCCCTCCAGCGTGAGCTACCGATAGCGGTCGCTTCAATGATCTCGCCGGCTGGGATGAAATGCGCGGGCAAGTATGGCGTCGGCGTACTCTCGGTAGGTTCGTATTTGCCGGAAGGACTGAGCGCGCTTAAGACGCAGTGGTCATTTGCTGAAACGTCTGCGAAAGAATCCGGGAAGCGCATCGACCGCAACAACTGGCGCATCGTGATGCCGTTCCACATTTCCGATTCGAAGGAGCAGGCGATCCGCGAGGTCGGCGAGGGCCTCAAGCGCTGGAACAACGAGTACGTGGTCGGCATCCTTGGGCGGCCCGACGGCAAGATTTTCGAGAACGGATACGACGCAGCGAAGTTCATGAATGATATGGGCGGCGGCATCTTCGGCACTCCCGACGAAGCGATCCAGAAGCTGACCAAGCTGCAAGAGCTCGCGGGCGGCTTCGGCACCGTGCTCTCATTCGCGCATGACTGGGCGCCACGCGAGGCGATGTGGCGCAGCTATGAGATGCTCGCGCGGTTCGTCATCCCACATTTCAATGGCACTCTCGCATCGATCGATGAAAGCGCGGCGCGCGTTTCCGCGAACAAGGAAAAGCTGATGGGCGCGGCGACCGGCGCCATCATGAAGGCGATCAGCTCGGATCAGAAGGCAGTCGAGGCATTTGCGAAGATGACCGAGAGTGGCCCCTTCAGCATCGCGCCTGCACAGCGCGCCGCCGTCGATGCGGGGAAGAGCGCGAAGTAGCTCGCAAGATGGATGGATGGCGCTCGTCGCGAGCGCCATCCGCTAAGAAGCATTCTCGAAAGCGTTCTACTGCGCGGCGCGGGCCTCAGCAGACCGACGCAGATCGATAGTCACGCGGATTTCGTCGTAGGGAACCTTGGGCGTCTGCGGCTTCCCTTTCCCAGCACCTGCGCTGAGGCGCACCAGGCCGAGCCTCTCCAACATTGCGATATCGGTGCTCACGTTTTTGTAGTCGCGTCGGAGCAGTGCGGCCAGCGCCTGAATCGATTTTGGCCGGGCGCGGTCAATCGCCAGCAGCAGTTCCATACGCTTCTCGGTAAGGATGCGACGCAGCTCATCGACATTTTCGAAATACAGTTCCGAAGCTCGAGGTTTGGGGATGTTGCGTGCCACGCGGCGAAGCGTCTCGCGCAGCGACCTGGCTCTCTCCGCACCAGTGCGGATACCGATATTGAGCCGACGCGGATTCATAGACTTCCCTCCAATATGAGAGCAACGTCGCGCAGGAAATCATCCAGGAGGGTCTCTTCGTTCACGAACGTATAAGCGGTCTTCCTGCCGCGCAGATGACGGTGATGCGACTTGCCGCGATGCACGTCGTAGAGCAACACCACCTTGCCCGTCTGAAGTTCCACCAGACAAAACGAGTACCGAAGCCCGTGCGGAAGATCGGTGCTCGGCGAGAACGAGGAGATTCGGACCTCCTGCAGATAGCGCCCATTGCCGATGACGTCGCGAGACTCGAA
>JBGPMZ010000264.1:0-4816 GCA_041487255.1 Binataceae bacterium (SeqCode)
AACTGAAGCGCGCATCAAAGCGCAGCTTCCCGATGAGGAGCGGCGCAAGCACGCGACCCTGGTCATCCAGAACAACGGCACCATCGCGCAACTTCAGCAGCAACTCGCGACGGTTTGGGCGGAGGCGCTGAAACGCAACGCCTAACGGGTTAACGCGGCCATCACCGCGATGACGATCAGCTCGCACACCGCCGTGCCGCCCGCGAGCGCGTATCCGGCGGCGCCACCGAGGCGGCGGCTCAGCACCAGGCGTATCGCGAGAATTGTCAACGCGAGCGCGACGATCATCACGAGGCCGACGTTCTCGTAAAGCGCCATCGTAAGCCCGAGCGCGATCGCACTTGAGATCGAGAACTCGCGAAAACGAATCGGTCCTTCGTATGGCACGCCGAGGCCCCATCGCTCGAGCGGGCGCAGGCCGTACCCGACCGGCACCATCGCCCATCGCGACAGCATCGTGGCCATCACCAAAGTGCCGCTGCGACCGGCCGGATCGTGAATACGCGCAAGGAGGCACACCGCCGCGATGAACCATGCGATTGCGGCGAGTGCTCCGACCGGGCCGATGCGCGCGAGGCCGGTCGAGGCTGGCCGCGACCCGATTCGGATGGCGTCGACCAGGTCGGCGATTCCCAGCGTGTCGATCCCGCCGGCCGCTACTTCCATCAGAGCGATCGCGACGAGCGATCGCGTCATCGATGATAGAAAACCGCTGAGCGTCCGATCGATGAACGCGAGTGCGATTCCCGCAATCAAGCCGACAACCGGCAGGAACACCAGCGCACGCGCGCGTTGCTCAGCATCGCCGAACTCGCCGCGCGCGAGCAGGGACCATCGCGAGAGCGTCGCGATCGCGATGAGCAATTCGTAGAGAAGATTTCCCGGGGTCTCGCGATACGACGCGGCGGATTCCATGTGGTCTCGCAACACTAGCGGAACCCTCGGCGTGTTCTCTATAACGGAGGTATGAAGATTCTGGTGATGGGCGCGGGCGCGATCGGCGCATTCTACGGCGCACGGCTGCAGCGAGCCGGCGACGAGGTCTATTTCTGCGCGCGTGGCGAGCATCTGCGCATGCTCAAGGAGCATGGCCTCGAGTTCACCAGCCTTGACGAGCGCGCTTCTTCCGATCGCGAATTTCGCCTACCGGTCAAGGCTTCCTCGGATCCGCTCGAATTCGCGCCCTACGAGTTGATCCTGTTTTGCGTCAAATCGCAGGATACGATCTCTGCGGCGAAGCAGCTGGTCGGATGTCTTGCCGAGGGCGGTGCGGTGCTGACGCTGCAAAACGGCGTCGAGAACGAGGCGCTGCTGTGCGAGATCTTTCCGCGCGACCAGGTGATGGGCGGCAACGCGCGGGTCGGCGCCGAGATCACCGCGCCGGGCAAGCTGCTGCACACCGTCGGCGGGAATGCGGAGATCGGCGAACTCGACGGCCGCAAAACCCCGCGCGCGGAACGCATCGCGGAGAGTTTTCGCCGCGCCGGGGTGCTTGGCGAGCTGACCCAAGACCTGCGCACCCTCCGATGGCACAAGCTGATGGGCAACAACGGCACCAACACGGTTTGCACGCTCGGGCGCTGCTCGGTGGGCGCCGCGCTGGCCGATCCCGAAGGCGTCGCGCTGGTGCGGCAACTGTTCATCGAAACGATCCGGGTCGGCCGCGCTGAGGGTGCGAAGCTGACCGAGGACCAGGCGGACATCCTGCTCAAGCAGATGCAGAAGTATCCGAATATGAAGTCGACTCGCCCCTCGACGCTGCAGGACTACGAGAAGTGCAAGCGGCTGGAGTACGACGCGATCACCGGCGCGATCCTCAGAGCGGCGAAGCGGCACGGAATCGCGGTCCCAGCGACCGAAACCGTTCACGCGCTGTTGAAACTCCTCGACGCGGGAATCGCCGCGCGATGAATGAGCGCGCATGAAAATTCTCATTATGGGTGCGGGTGCGATCGGCGCCTACTTCGGCGCACGGCTCCTGCAGGCGGGCGAGGAGGTGACGTTCTGCGCGCGCGGCCGCAATCTGCGGGCGCTCAAGGAAAGCGGGCTCGAGGTGCGCAGCCCGCGCGGCGATTTTCGTGGCCCGGTGCGCGCGACTGATGTCCCTCGCGAGTCGGCGCCTTACGATCTCGTCTTATTTTGCGTCAAGATGTACGACACCGATTCGGCCGCGAAGTCGCTGGCCGGATGCCTCGTGCAAGGCGGCGCGATTCTGACGCTGCAGAATGGCGTCGAGAGCGAGTCGCGCCTCGCCGAATATTTCAGCCGCGATGCGATCATGGCGGGATGTGCGCGGGTGGGGGCCGAGCTCGTGGTGCCCGGCAAGGTGCAGCATCTGACAACCGGCGTCATCGAATTCGGCGAGCTCGACGGACGCGAAACTGTGCGTGCGCAGAAGATCGCCGACGCCTTCCGGCGCGCGGACATTTTCGGTGAGCTGGTTTCGGACATCTTCGCCTTTCGATGGTCGAAGCTGCTGTGGAATTCGGCCTTCAATACGGTTACGACGCTGACGCGCCGCACCGTCGGCGAGGTGCTCGATGATTCCGACGGAGCCGCATTGATTCGCACCTTGATGAACGAAACGCTCTCGGTCGCGCAGGCCGATGGCGCAAAGTTGGGGCCGGATCGCATCGAGGCGCTGCTCGAACATTCGCGCAAGAATTTACGCGCGCTCAAGACCTCGACGCGCCAGGACTACGATCGCGGAGCGCGCCTGGAGTATGACGCGCTAAGCGGCGGAGTCGTGCGCGCGGCGCATCGCCACAACGTCGCCGTCCCCGCGATGGAGGCCGTGCACGCGCTGCTCGGGCTGCTCGACCGAAGTATGGCGGCTGCTCAAGCGACTTCGAGCAAGCCGTAGAGCAGGAAGTACTGGACCGTCGACATTATCTTCTCGAGTTCGGCCGCAGGCTTGAAGCGCTCGGCCGCGTCCTTCACCGTCGGCGACTGATGCACCAGCGCGAGCAGCCTGAGCGCGTCGGCATTCAGATCGGCCGGCCGCACCAGGAGCCATGGACTCAAACGGATCATCAGCTTCGACTTCGCGGACGCATCGAGACCGTCGCGCTCCTCGATGAACGATGTGCCCTCGGGCACCCTGAGCTTCGCGGCCAGCATCGCATGTTCGCCGCGCGTGGCGAGGTCGCGCGCCGCGATCATCTTGTCGATTCGATCGCTGCTAAGAATGATCTGGCCGGCGCCTTGAATGTCCACTGCGGCGGTCCATCCGGTCGGAGGCTCCGCGGAATGTTGCAGGATATTTATCGCGACGCGCAGTCCGCGAATTCCCATCGCTTCGAGATGTTCGCGTCGCAACAGCGTATCGCGCTCGAACTCTGCGCCGAGATTCGGATGATCGGCGGCGGCGTAAATCGCGCAGTAGTCATTCAAAGGACTGCCCGGGCATTGAAGAATGAGCACCTTGATGTCGGGCGAGGGCAGCGCCGCGCGAATATGTTGCTCGACCGCCTCACCCGCGAGCTCGGGCCATTCGGCGAGGATCACCGCGCGTCCGTTTTTGGTGAGATAGGCCGGGATTTCGCGCAGCAGCCGCAGCGGCAACTCGTCGCCGCGCGGACCACCAAATTCAAACGAGGCGACCGCGAGTCCCGGCGGCGCGGACACGAAGGGCGGCTGCGAAACGATGAGGTCGAAAGTCTCTCCCGCAACCGGCGCGAACAGGTCGCCCTCGCGGAACTCGACGTTGCCGATGCCGTTGAGCGCCGCGTTGATGCGCGACAGCGCGACCGCACGCGCGTTGATATCGGTGCCGATGACTCGATCGACTTGCGATGCGAGGCTCAGCGCACCGGTTCCCGCGCCGCATCCGACGTCCAACCCGCGCCGAAGCCGCCGCGAGGGTCTGCTCGCGTCGCACATGAAAGTAGTGGTCTGGCCCGCGCCCATCACCGCGTCGTTGCCGTGCGAAAGATGATCGCAAAGCACGAAAATGTCGCCCATCAGATTGAGATTAAACGGTGAGACGTAATTTCCGTCATCGAGGCGGCGGATGAATCCTGCTTCGACGAACGGATCGAGCGGCACCGCGGCTAGCGCGCTCTCGGCCTCGGTGCGCGAGACGGCATCATCGAACATCAGCATACGCATTGCGTAGGCAGCGGCATCGCGCATCCGGCGCAGATGCCATTTGCGAATCGGCGCGCGCGCCGCATCGAGCATGAACACGCCGATCTGGGTGACTTCCTGCGCGCGGGTCAACGTGAGGCCGATGGCTCGCAGACGCGTGCCAAGCGCGCGCCACAGGGCAGGCGGCACGGACACCATCCGCGAGACCTCGGGCAGGGACATAGCACGAGACTATGTCTCTAACTCGGAGGTGACAAGTTGTTAACGAGTTGTGGGCCTAATGCTTTTCGAACTGCTTGGCGCCGAACAGTGTATCCCACGCCTTTTTGTCCTGGGTCGGCGGGCGATTCTTTAGCTGCTCCGACATCACGGCGAAGCCGGCCTGAACCGCGGAGCGCGCGCGCAGTCCCTCGTACCACTTTTTCAGATGCGGGAAATCGTCGAGGTTCTGGCCCTGCATGTTGTGCGGCACCAGCCACGGATAGATCGCGATATCGGCGATCGAGTAGTCGCCCGCGATGTAGGGCGACTGGCTGAGCTGTTTATCGATCACGTTGTAGATGCGCTTGGCTTCATTGGTGTAGCGATTCATCGCGTACTCGAGTTTCTCGGGCGCATAGACGCGGAAGTGATGCGCCTGGCCGAGCATCGGGCCGACGCTCGCCATCTGGAACATCAGCCACTGAATGACGTTGTACTTGCCGCGCGGGTCCGACGGCATCAGCTT
>JBGPMZ010000265.1:0-4809 GCA_041487255.1 Binataceae bacterium (SeqCode)
AGGGAATTTGTCTTTGACAAATTCCCTCGACTCCGCTGCGCACCGCGCCATTTGAATTTCGATTCGGCCCTCAGACAGCCCAAATCGGCTTCGCGGCGGCTGCGCTACGGCGCTGCGCGCCCCCTCCGGGCCTCGCTCCATCATGAGCACCGTCTGCTGGGGCGAATAAGCCGCCAAAATGGCGGCCAATTGCGGGTAGCCTATATGGAAGAAAGGGCCTCCGCTAGATGGCTGAAAGCGCCCCCCTTGGACGTTTCAGCCATCGTGCGATGCCCTTATGGACTAGTCCTTATTCTTGCGTGGACGCCCGCGACGGCGCTTGGGTTCCTCTCCGGTCGGTTCGTCGATGGGCCCGAAGGGATCTTCGGCATGCGCGTCCGGGGTTTCGATGACGCCATAACTGTTCGGCTCGCGATTCTCCGCCTCCATGTCAGTGGGAGGCGTCCAGGTCTGGTTGTGGGGCTCGATGGTCCCGCCAGCGCCCCATCGGCCTCGGCTCTTGCCGCGCTTCTGCTGGCAATCAACACAAAGTAACGCGAACGGCAGCGCTTTGAGGCGCTCCAGCGGGATGTCCTCGCCACATTCGGCGCAGGTTCCATAGGTGCCGTTGTCGACGCGCGCGAGTGCCTGATCGATGAGTCGCAGCCGATCCTCCGACCGTTCGATAAGGCTCGCGTGAGTCTCGACGTCAGCCGTCGAGCGCGCGACATCCATCTCGTCACCGGGCGAGGAAAGGACCTCCTTACCCTGGTCGCGACGGAATACGGCAATCCTCTGGAATGTCTCGTCCCGGAGTTGCGCAAGAATATCGCGCAGCTTGCCGAGGCGACCGGAATTGGTTGATGTCATTGCGAGTCCCATCGTTCTCCTCTACTCACCCCTTTTTGATCCGGGTCGCTGCAAAACTATGTACGCACCAGCGCTCAATCTGGTTTCCCCATCTGAACGCCGGCGGCAAAACCACAACCTGGGTATTTCGCCGCCACAACCGTCCTCTCCGACTAATTGGACGTATGGATTTGACGTATTTACCCCACAATCGCATCAAAGACGCCGCAAATAATTTTTCGCACCTGAATTGCAGGCGCCGCGGGCGGGCGCATCCGCCGAGGTTGATTGCAAATCCGCTGCCGCACCGTGATTGAGGTCGGCGCGGCGCAAGATTCATCTTCTTTTCTTGCGACGGTCATCTAAACCGCCTCATTGAACGTCTAATCTTCAAAGTTGCCGGATCTGGAACGCGCCCCTTTTTGCCGCATGTAGCGGAAATTAGCGGCGGTCTTCGGTCGGTGTCTAGAAATGTGACAGTGAAGGTTGGCCTCCATGAGTAACGCGGTAGTGCGTCGGCCGGAGAAGCCCGTCTCAATCGAGAGTTCCAAGGCAAAGAGAGCCGGAATCCTCAAGTTTGACCGCCGCGCCGGAGTCATCGTGCTGGAAACCGACCGGCGAGCGTCCAAACCGAGAGCCTTGAACGGACTGGTGCGCAATTTGCTGTGATGGCTAATCCTTACGGGTGCTGCGGTGTGGTTGCGGAGGCGAACGAAGGCAACAAAGTCTCGATGAGGGAAGGACCCGGTGACGAAGCTGGATTGGTTTGCCGGAATGATGAGCGCGCTGGCAATTGCGGCCGTGCTATGGGTTGCAGTCGCGTTCGCCTAGGCCAATCTGCCCTGCAGCCCGCTCTTCATCGCCAGCATACTAGAACATTCGCCCCATCCGTATGTAGCTTTGCGGGCGCTTTCTCCCTAGCCGAGTGCAATTCTGCCACTAAATTGACGATGACCGTCACCTCGATGACAACTATCGAGGGTAAACTAGCCGGCCTTGCGTGGCCGCACGATGGCGGCGGTTCCGTATGCCGCGATCTCGCTCATCAGGTCGGCAATCTCGTTGCAATCGAAGCGCATCGCGAGAACGGCGTTGCCGCCCCGCTCCCGCGCCGCATTGCGCAGCCGCTCAATAGCCTGGTTGCGGCTGTCGCTTAGCAGCGTGGTGTAGCCTCCAACCTCGCCGCCGAAGAGGGTGCGCAGGCTCGCGCCAATATTCGAGAAGACGTTGCGCGCTCTGACGATCAGCCCGAACACCTCGCCCAGCACCTGCACGACCTCATAGCCGGGAATATCGTTGGTGGTAACGACGATGACATCACCCTCAAGATCGCTCATGCGCTCACCTCCGATCGATGAAAGTTCGGCCCCACCCGCTTAATACTGCATACCCTTGGAGAAGCGGACCGCGGTGCCCTGGCATTCCATGTGACCCTGGGTAGAGCCGGGTTGCGAAGCGGAAGCGGTCGAGTAGTCATCATTCACGAAAAATGCGCTCGCGTTGACGATGCCGTCGACCTGAGGGCCATATTTCCGGTATGCCGCCTGCCGCAGATTGTCGCCCGACGGGATGATGTCATTGGCCTCAGGGTTCGCGAGACAATTCCCACGCACCTTGCCGAGCTCGACATACTGCGGATGACCGGGAACGTCGTGCCCGCGGACCACGACCATCCTTTCGGTGGCAGTATCCATCGCGGCGTCGCGCGCCTTCGCCGCGTTTTCGACCTTCGCCGCCTCGCCGCATGAAGCCACGGCGACGACGAGACAAATCAACCCGAGTCTTTTCATCGACGTCTCCTCTCGACCCATCAGCTATGGGAACGTCATGGCGAGGCAAGCAGGTCATTTCGCCGCCCGTTTCGCGTGATCGGCGATCACCTTGGCCACGCAACAGGTCAGCCGCTTGCCGGTCGGGATATGCAGGAACTCGTTGGGACCGTGCGCGTTCGCGTGCGGCCCCAGCACCCCGGTGATGAGGAATTGCGCCTTGGGGAAGCGCTCGCCCAGCATCGCCATGAACGGAATGGTGCCGCCCTCGCCCATGAATGCGATCGGCTTGCCGAAGAACGCATTCGAAGCGTCGTCGAGCGACTTCTCGAGCCATGGCGCAAGCTCGGGCGCGTCCCATCCGGTCGCACCCCAGTTGGGATCGAAGCTGACCTTCGCGCCCGAGGGTGGATCTTCTTCCATCAGTTCCTTGAGCGCGCGCGACGCGACCTTCGCATCGCAGGTTGGCGGGACGCGCAAGGAAAGTTTCAGCGCGGTGGCAGGACGCAGGACGTTACCCGCATTGCCGGCCGCAGGCAGCCCGTCGGCGCCGATTACCGCGAGCGCGGGACGCCATGCGCGATTGAGGATCAGCTCGGTCGGGTTGGTACTGGCCGGCTGCGTTCCCGCCGAGAAGGGAAACTTTTTGTACATGTCCTCGCCGAGGATCGCCGCGGTGGCGGCCGCCTGCTTTTGTCGCGCTTTGGGGATCTCGACGTGAAAGACCTCCGGTATGATGCGGCCGGTTTCCTCGTCCTCGATGCGGCTGAGGAGTTGGCGCGCGAGGCGAAAGCTGTCCGGCACCACGCCGCCGGCATCGCCGGAATGCACGCCTTCGGTCAGCACCTCGACCGTGAGAGTTCCACCAACCAGGCCGCGCAGCGATGTGGTGCACCATAGCTGCTCGTAGTTGCCGCATCCGGAGTCGAGCGCGATGACGAGGCTGGGCTGTCCGATCCGCGCCGCCAGATGCTCAATGTACGCGGGCAGATCGAAGCTGCCGCTCTCTTCGCAGGCCTCGATGACGACCACGCATCGCGCATGGGGCACGCCCTGCTCCTGCAACGCGCCGATCGCGCTAAGGCAGGCGAACATCGCATAACCGTCATCAGCGGCGCCGCGCCCGTACAATCGATCGCCCTCGAGCTTCGGCGTCCACGCATCCAGGCCCTCGCGCCATCCGGCCATCTCGGGCTGCTTGTCCATATGCCCATAGAGAAGGAGGCAATCACCATTCTGATTTGGCGGCTGGCCGGGGATTTCGATGAAGAGCAGCGGCGTACGCTTGGGAAGCCGCACCACCTCGACCGTCGCGCCGCCGGGCACGTGTTCGCGCGCCCACTTCTCGAAGCGCGCGACGACCTTGTCCATATGGCCATGGGCTTGCCAATCGGGATCGAACGCGACCGACTTATTGGGGATGCGAATGTACTCGGTCAGTTCCGGAACTATCGACGAGTCCCAGATCCCATCGATGTAGCTCTGCGTCTTTGCGTGGTCCATGGCATCGAGCCTACGCGAGGTCGCGGAAATGCGCAAAATCAGCGAGTTGCGAGGCGCGCCCGATGCTGCGCGTCAGCTATCAAGTCCCCGCGCGTTCACTGATTTGACCGATGTTTAGACATTGTATATACTGCGACTGCAAGTGAAGGAACGCGTTTTTCGGTCGGGTGAACGATGGGCAAAGCTTTGGCGGCAGCAAGAAAGCGAAATGGTACGCAGACCATTTCAAAGTGGGGCAATAGCCTCGCGGTGCGAATTCCCGCCGGGGCGGCCGATTCAGTTGGACTCTCCGAGGGCAGCGAAGTCGAAATCACCGTGAGGGCCGGCGCTCTCATCGTCAAGCCGAGCCGCAAACGCCGCTATGAACTAATGGAATTAATCGATCAAATCACACCGGAGAATCGCCACGAACTGATCGACTGGGGTACGCCGGTTGGAAAGGAAGTTTGGTAGAACCCATACGGCTAGATACGTTCCTGCGCGTGGGGATTGCGTCGAGATCGATTTAGACCCAACCCTTGGGCACGAGCAGCCGGGTGTCCGACCCGCGCTTGTTTTGACTGAGTTGGCCTATAATTCCCGAACCGAAATTTGCGTGGTTTGCCCGATCACGAGCCAACCGAAGGGCTATCCTTTTGAAGTAGCGATGCCGAAGGGCCTGCCCAAACCTGGCGCAGTACTCGTCGATCAGATCAAAACGGTCGATTGG
>JBGPMZ010000266.1:0-4805 GCA_041487255.1 Binataceae bacterium (SeqCode)
CGAGAACATCGAGGTGGTGCCGAAGCCGCTGCAGAAACCGCATCCACCGATTCGCCTCGCCGCCAACAGCGTCGACACTTTCGTCTTCGCGGGGGAGAATGGCTATCCGATTTTCGCCGGTGGTCCGGTCAATCCGATTCCGGTGCTGGGAGAGCGACTGGTGATCTACAAAGAGGCGCTCGCAAAGGCCGGAAGGAAAGCTTCCGAGGATTGGCTCGCCGCGGCGCTGATGGTGCAGGTCGGGCGCGATCGCGCGTCGGTGCGCGCGATCATCGAGCCGAGCCTCCAGCATTACTTCCATTCGGTGGGTGAAATCATCGAGCGGGAAAGTGCCTCACCGGCGCATCAGGCGCAGTTCAAGATGATGCAGGATCGTCTCCGCTCGGTGCCGTATGAGACGGTCGATTCGACGATGGGCATTTTCGGCGACCCGCAATACTGCATCGATCGGATCGCGGAGCTGCGCGAGCGCTTCAACTTCTCACGACTGGTGTGCTGGTTCGAAGTGGGCGGGCAGAGCGGCCATCGCAACGTGCTCGACTCGATGCGAATGTTTGCCGAAAAAGTGATGCCTAAATTCAGCTAGTCGAGGCGCTGATATCGCGGCCTCAGGCGTGGGCGGCTTCGGGTTTATCTCGGGAAACATCGCCCGCTGATTGCGCGCCGGCTTTCCGCCGCGCCCGTTCCAGGACCCTGCCCTCGTACAACATGTAGAGCACGCTCGGAACGCACGCAATCAGCGCCGCGCCAGCCATCAGAGCAGCCGCTATCAAGAGGTGCAAGTGTGACAGAGATTCGATCATTTCTTCCTTCAACGACTATTCCAGACTTCAAGTAAATTCGCCGAGCATGTGCGCGACGGATTCGCGATTGTCAGATCCTTCATTCGGCATGATCCCGCCATGTCTTCATGGTTTATCCGGAGGTCGCGATCCTATAACATAGTGTCACCTAACGAGACAAAAAGATGTCCTGCGTTGGTGTTGTGACGTAAACAAAATGCAAAAACAAACCCACTTCGATGCCGAGGCTCCCAAGACCCACACAAGGGCGGATTACACAAACGAAGCCAAATCAGCCCCGAAAATGCTGTACTTTCCAAAATCGAGCGGTAACCGGAAGTCGTTCCCGCTCAACCGCGAAAATGCAAAAACAAACCCACTGCGGTTCAGGAGCATGGATAGCGTAACCATGTGATATTGTTGGGCTTTCGAGACGACATGACGCCTGATCCAAGGGCAAAATGCGCTAGTTGCTGAACGCTGGGCCGTCGAGTTCCACGATTGAGCGCCCGCGGGTCTCGGGAAGCGTCCACACCATCGCGGCCGCCGAGAGCGAGAACAGCGCGCCCAGCGAGAGCGCGGAACCTAAGCCGAACCGTCGGCCCAATGCCGTGATGGCTAACGGGGTAAAGAACTGAAATCCTCGCGTGATGTTGAGCAGCGCGCCCATCGCGGCGTTGCGCACCCGCGTCGGCAACAGCTCCGACATATAAGGTGCGGCGCCCGCCCACACCCCGGTGCCGAAACCCGTCAACATCATCGCCGCCGCGATCAGCCCCGAGATGCGCGAGGCTTGCGGCCACATGAGCGTACACGGAATGAGGCCGACCGCGAGCGCCAGCGCGAACAGGGTGAACATCGGACGGCGCCCGAAGCGGTCCGCGAGCATTCCGAAAATCGCGTAGCCGAGCACGCCGCCATATTGCATATGGATCATCAGCCGCCCGCTCTCCGCCGTACTCAGCCCGCGTTGCATCTGCAGATAACCGGGCATCCAGCTGTAGGTGAACCAGTAGGCTTCGGAGTTGAGCAGCAGCCATATCCCCAACAATACGATCACATGGCGATGCTCCCGTACTGCCGCCCATTCGTCGGCGCCGAAGAAGGCGCGCTTGCCCGAGCGCTGCCAGACATCGCTCTCCGGCAGAAAGCGCCATTCCGCAATCGCGATGAAGGCCGCGGGTATCGAGGAGAGCACGAACACCCAGCGCCATCCGAGGTGCGGCTCGAGATAACCCGATGCCGCCGCCGCGAGCAGCACGCCCAGGGGCGCGCCGGTCTGGACGTATCCGGCATAACGCCCGCGCCGCTCAGGCGGCATGCTCTCGGCTATCAGTGCCTGACCCGAGGCCCATCCGCCGCCGATACCGAGTCCGGTGAAGGATCGATAGAGCATCAGGTCGATCAGCGAATGGCTGGTGGCGCACAGCAGCGTGCCGAGTCCGTAGATGGTCACGGTGGCGACCACGATGGGTTTGCGTCCGTAGCGATCGCCGAGGAAGCCGAACGCGACACCGCCGAACGCCGTCATCAGGAACGATGTTCCCAGCAGTAGTGAGGAATCGGTGGTGCTGAAATGGAGGTCGCGCGCGATCGGAACCAGCAGAAATGAGTAGAGGATCAGATCATAGAAGTCGAAAATCCACGCGGCGAAGCATAGCGCGAGGATTCGGTAGTGAATCGCGCCCAGCGGCTGCTCACTTAGCAGCGCGGCGGAGGGCTCCGCGTACGATGGTCCCTGCTCTCGCGCGCTCATCGGGCCATTTATCGCGAGAACGCCCCTCGGGCGCAATCCGTCACGTCTCCGGGAGACCTCCTGCAAAACCATCGCCGAGAGCGGCGAAGATTAATGCCTCCGCGTTCGTCTAAATATTGCGCTTCGCGCGGTGGTCGGCGGTGCTGGAATTGAGCCCGGCGCGCGATCGGACCATTCGGGGGATCGGTAACAAAAGAAATTGGTCGCGGAAGTAAACAACCAGCGCCACAAATCATCGTTCAAGGTTCCATAGTTAGTCCGGGCGACGGCTGATTTTCTATTCCGGCTGGCAGGTTCTGCTCATTTTTGACGAGCGACGATCTCTTGCCTGATGCAAATCATGCTATGGCACTATACGTTAGTATAAGACAAGATAATAAGAGCCCTATGAATCAACATTTGACTCCTCATATGAAAGCCCTCTGGCTCGCTCTGGTGAGCAGTTTCCTTTTGACTTCGGCTGCCCAAGCGGCGCCGCCGTCGGTCCTCACCCAGATGTATGACAACCAGCACACCAGCTGGAACCCGAATGAAACGAGGCTGACCGTCGCGAACGTGAAGTCAAATTTCAAACTGCTGTTCAAGGATCACACCGACGGCAACACTTATTCGCAGCCGCTGTACGTACCTGGTGTCAAAATAGGATCCAAAGTCCACAACGCGATCTTTCTTGCGACCGAGAACAACACCGTCTACGCCTTCGATGCCGACAAAGCCGGCGGCCCCCTCTGGTCGGCCAATCTGACCCCCTCGGGAGAGACCTTTCAGGTTACCGAAGACTACGACAACAATCGCATTCCCAAAATGGGTGTCACCGGATCACCTGTGATCGATCAAGTCAGCGGGACCTTGTACGCAGTCGCAGCGAGTAAGACCTCGGCGAAACCCGCCGTGTTCCATCAGCGTTTGCACGCCCTCGACATCACCAACGGGAAGGAACGCGCCAACAGTCCGGTCGACATCACCGCGAAGTTTCCGGGAACCGGCGGCACGCAGGATGGCAACGGCAACGTCATGTTCGATCCGGTGATCGAGTTCAATCGCGCCGCCCTGACGCTTTTTTCCGGCAACATCTACACCGCGTGGAGTTCGCACGAAGACAACGGCGCTTACCAGGGATGGATAATCGCCTACGACAAGACCTCGCTCGCGCAGGTCGCGGTGTTCAACACCTCACCGAACCTGCCCCCCGATGTCGGCGGCGGATCGATCTGGCAATCGAGCGTGGGCATGGTCGCCGATGACGCATCGATTTATGCGCTGACGGCCAACGGCCCCTTCGATGTGGACACCGGCGGCGCGAACTACGGCGATACCGCGCTCCGGTTCGGTCCAGGTTTGAATGTCGCGGACTACTTTACGCCGTGCAATCAGCTGGAACTTGACGAGCTCGATGTCGACCTCGGTTCGGGCGCCGCGATGATCCTGCCCGATCAAACCGGCGGCCCCGGCAAGCTGATCACTTTCGCCGGCAAGGAGGGGTCGATCTACCTGCTCGATCGAACCGCGATGGGTCACTATACGCCGACCCAGGTCGCGGACAATGTCTCGTGCACCGACAACGTCGTGCAGAAGTTGTGGAGAGTGCTGGGTGTGACTGATGTAAACGGCGATTCCAATCGCGACGCTTACTGGGGCGCGCCCACATACTTTCGTGATGCCTCGGGACATCAATATGTCTACTACGCGGGTGACTACTCACCCATCATGGAATTCGACCTCGCCAACGGGTCGTTAACCGCGGGCACGGTTACGGGCGGCCAGCCCAATCAGACCGCCTCCTCGACTTACAATTTTCCCCACGGAGGAACTATCCCAGCGATATCGTCCAATGGCGGCGACACTGCAACCGCGATTCTGTGGGCGATCAAGCACGCCAACCCGCCGTCCGAGGGCGACGGTCCACTGACACTCGACGCGTATGCTGCCACCGATCTGACGAAGCAGATCGTGTTCGACGTTCCCGCCGGTTCGTGGACCTACGTGAACGATGCTTTTCTGGTTCCGACCGTCGCCAACGGCAAGGTCTACGTCGCATCGGCCGGTGAACTCGATGTGTTCGGCGTCACCTCGGCAGTACCTGCGGTTGGCGCGCTTCGCCTAAGCCGCGGGAAATTGAACTTCGGCGGGGTCGCGACCGGCTCAACCAAACCCATAACCTTCACGGTGAAAAATGCCGGCAAGGGCGACCTGCAGGTCACCATCGGATCGTTGGAGGCTCCTTTCCAGGTGCAGGGCGGCGGATCGATGACGCTGGCCAAGGGACA
>JBGPMZ010000267.1:0-4771 GCA_041487255.1 Binataceae bacterium (SeqCode)
TAGCCGACAATCGAGCGCTTGTCATTCGAGAGGCGGACCTGCGCCGAGTATTTCTCGGTTGCGTCTTTGTACGGGGGCGGCCAATCCATCCGCTCCGATGGAATAATCTTCATGCTCATGCCGTTTCGTACTTTGTACAGGGTGCCCGGCGAGACCAGGTCTTTAACCCTGTCCGCCTGGTCCGCGTTTATCTGCTCACCGGGTTTGACCTGAGCCCGCGCGGGGGTCGCAGCGTTCAACGCTAGTCCACCAGTGACTAGGACCGATAAGAAAAACCCAAGCAGTCGCGTCGTCTTCACGCCAGACCTCCTAAAATGGCCACCGTGGTGGCGCTTCGAGAAACTTCAGCTGTAGCCCGTCATCTGCTCGCCGTGGAACTACAGGAGATTTACGCCAATCAGGATTAGTTCACCAGAGCTCCAAATGCAAGGATGCTAATGGCCTCGCACCATCCTTAACCAGGTCCCGCAGCTTTTGCTGGCGATCTTTCAGCGGGGTCGTCTGTGTCGGCTTTACCTGCAGCGTGATAGCGGGGTTGGCGTCGAGCCCACGCTCTTTCTGCTGAAGCGAGAAGGCCTCTATCTCTCAGAGGTTCCGGCGGATGTCAGGGTGGTCGGAGCGCTGGAAGCGGACGGGCGAGTGCAGCGCAACTTGCCGCTCATTGTGCGCAGGCGCCTGAAGTGCGCCCGCGATGTCGATGTCGTTGTCGGGGCGCTTGAGCTCGAGCCCACCACTTCGCCTATCTCTGCGGCAGAATGCTAAACAAACCCGTGATTGGATGGGTGCGTACATCGATGAGCAAGCACCTTGCAGTGGCTCTCTTGTTGGCACGGAATCCTCACCAGCCTGATCTACCCGAGATTGGAAAGCGTCGTACTTCTCTCGCAGAGTGCCGCGGATTCACTCGAGGCTGTTGTAAGCTTGCGGCCCGAGCGCGTGACGATCATTCCTTCCTATCTGGACTGGCAATCGCTTCAAACGAAGGCGGCGGAGGCAATTCCGCCTTGGGCGCGGGGAATCCTACTCAAGACTACGATCGTCACCGTTGGGCGCCTCGTAACCGCGAAGGGCTTGGATGTTCTGATGAGAGCTCACGCTCGTCTTCAAGCATCGGGGCTGGATCACAACCTGCTGATCCTTGGTGAGGGACCTTTGCGCACCGAACTCGAGGCCCTGAGACGTTCCCTGGACGTTCAAAGCTCGGTGTTCATGCCAGGATTTGTGTCTAATCTCTACCCGATAATGAGGGCTGTGCCTAGGTTCGTGCCAGCGTCGCGCTACGAGGGGTTCCCGCTGGTTTTACTTGAAGCGCTGGGCGTTGGAGCTGCCGCGATTGCCACGGATTGTTCAGGCGGTTCAAGGGAAATTCTAGAAAACGGTAAGTACGGCTTGCTGGTGGCACCCGAGGAAGATGGTGCGCTGGCGGAGGCCATTTCAAGGTTGCTAGCGGATTCCTCATTGAGAAACAAACTGAGGTCGGGGGGCCCAGCTCGGGCGCGTACGTTCACCCCAGAGAACTCATTATCACGTTGGGAACGCCTCTTGTATGACGTTAGAGGTAGCTCTAGTAGGCATTGAAGTCTTTCAGCAAATCGAGCTTGCCTAATACTCCGATCTTTGTGATCGCCTCAGCTAGCACGGGGTTCAACTGCAGCGCTGTCTGCGCGTATTGCCTCGCCTTTGGCATGCAATCAGTGGCAGCGTACCGCCAGTCCACGGCGTTCCAGTAGTAGTCGGACAATCCGACGTAACCGAGCGCGAAGGCCGGATCGAGATCAATCGACTGCTGAAAATAAAGAAGCGCCCTGTCTTCTCCTTCACCAGTCATGGTCCAGCAATAGTAGCGGCCTTTCAGATATGCCTCGGCTCTGAATGTTGAGTAGCCGGGAACATTCGTACTTGCGCCGCTGGTTCTCAACTGGCGTGACGACGCTTCTGAAGGCGATGCTCAGGCCAACGCTTTTCTCCCATCGGAAGCTCGAGGTGCCCGTCGCATCGCTCGCGAAAATCGGTGGTTCCTGCCCGGACGTTGCGTTCGCCAATGGTAGGCATCGGCACCGAATTACTCGCCCACAGAGAGAAAATCGAAGTGACGCGCGGCGGCCTCGAAAAGACCGTTTACTGGCGGGCCCAAACAACGTATGTTTGAACGAACCCCGCTCGGACGCATCCCCTCACCTAAGCGCCGGAATTTCTCCCCGCTTTTTTGTTCGCGAGCCTCCGGCACAAACGCAAGGAGGGCCATTAAGTGCCCAACAAGTTGTATGTAGGCAACCTCGCCTACTCAGTCACTAGTGAGGATCTGAAAGACCTCTTCTCCCAGTCCGGCACGGTAGAGAGCGTCGCGGTTATCTCCGACAAGTTCTCCGGCCAGTCCAAGGGCTTCGGCTTCGTCGAAATGGCGGATGCCGGTGGAGCCGACGCGGCGATAAAGTCGCTCGACGGCACCGAATTCAAGGGACGCAACATCAAGGTTAACGAAGCCAAGCCTCGTGAAGCAGGTGGCGGGGGCGGCCCACGTGGTGGCGGCGGACGCGGTGGAGATCGCGGCGGCGGCGAACGCGGAAACCGCTGGTAATGCAACGATAAATGAAGATGGGCGGTCCGGTTCGTCCTGAACCTTCGCGGCGGGAAGCAGACTTAGGTCACTTCCCGCCTTCGATTTTTAGGGGCCGGTGCGAAACGCAATCGACGCGGGACAAGACGCCTTGGGGAAGTCACGATTGGAAAGTCAAAACCCTGGAATCTGTCAGCGCCGGCGGGTTTCTCGGCTTGCCTTCACCTCCGACGCCGGTCGCCAAGCGGCGGCCCTTGAGGAGCACGGAACGTGGCTGATCTGCCGATCGTGGCGAAGGTCATAAAAGAGTACCCGTGATGAGCATCAACAAGCCGGCGCGACATTATTTCCTTCTTCTCGTGGCCCTCATCCCGCTGGCGGATGCAGCAGGCTGCAGCTACCTACAAAGCACCCCTCCAAATGGCAAGATTTCGGTGCAGGCGATCTCTTGGGAGCTCGTTAGGAAATTGGCCGAGCCGGACGCCGGATTGAGTGGGCATAGAGTGACGATTCTGAATCCTGAAGATCGGAGCGTCATAGCTTCGGGAACTACTGATAGGTCCGGCCTTATCGGGTTCGAGGTACCACAGGGAACCTACACGTTGGTCGGCGCGAGTGATGAGCCGCAGGGCGTGCAAGTCCAAGCCGGACAAACGGTAAGGTTCAAGTTGGTGGTGCACTAAAGCCCGGCGATGACTTCGAAAGAGATGGCCGCTGTGCGAGACGCGTGGGCCGGTATCACCAGCGTGATCTCGCATCGTCACGGACTCGCACGACGTGACTATCTTCTTCATAACCCTAGGCGAGACTCGCGACTTCTGTATCCGGCTACGAATGCGGCAAAAAACCGAATTCGAACTTAATGCCATCGGGATCCGTGAAGTAGACCACATAGTATCCCGGGAAGTATGGATATTCCGCCGGCGGGTCGAGGATTTGTGCTCCGATCTCTCTTAGGAGCTCGTGCCTACTCTCGACGTCGGCTCGGTCTGCGGCATTGAACGCGAGGTGGTTCAATCCCGGCAGGCTACGATTGTGAGCCTCGGGCGCGGATAGGGACGTGAACGGAGTTGCCCTACGCGGCCATGGGCCGTTGCCGATCGCACCTTCCCTAGCCTGCTGCTCCGTCGCCGACGCTGGGTGATACAAAGGCGCTCAGTCGTTTGGTTCGCGGGGTGCGTCGATGCGCTGCGCAAAATGCGGGGCCGAAGGAATCCCAGGCAAGAAGTTCTGCGCCGAGTGCGGGGGCCCGTTGTCGAACCGCTGTTCCAAGTGCGGTTCGGAGAGCGCTCCTGGTGCCAGGTTTTGCGCTGATTGCGGCGCGGAGTTGGGAGCGCCACCTGCGGCAGTCACGGCAAAGAAATCCGACGAGCCTCAAATTCGGATAGCGGATGCGCCCGCTTCTGAAAATCTTGATGGCGAGCGCAAGACGGTTACCGCGCTGTTCGCCGACATCAAGGGCTCGATGGAACTGATCGAGAACCTCGACCCAGAAGAGGCGCGCGCAATCGTGGACCCGGCGCTCAAGCTGATGATGGACGCGGTCCATCGCTACGGCGGCTACGTCGCGCAATCAACCGGCGACGGAATTTTCGCGCTGTTTGGCGCACCAGTCGCGCACGAAGATCATCCGCAGAGGGCTTTATACGCTGCGCTGCGGATGCAGGAGGAGATGCGGCGCTATGGCGACCGCATGCGCCAGCAGGGGCAGGCTCCTCTCCAGGTGCGGATCGGCGTGAACACCGGGGAAGTGGTAGTCCGCAGTATCAAGACCGGAGAGCGGGTCACACGGAGTACACGCCGATTGGACATTCGACCAGTCTGGCATCGCGGCTTCAAACCCTTGCTACCCCGGGTTCGACGGTGATCAGCGAACAGACGCGCAAATTCGTTGAGGGCTACTTTTTGTTGAAGCCGCTAGGGCCAACCGCCCTTCACACGAATATACGTCTCATCGACACGCCAGGATTTGTTGGTCGGCTTGAGATGACGGCGCAGCCGCTGTTCCAGTTCGGGACCGTAACGTTGAACCCAACGCCAGATCGTCGTGTGATCTGCCTCCAGCCCGCGCTCGGCGAACAACTCTTCGACATCGCGGAGCGAGAGCGAATACCGAAGATACCAGCGCACCGCGCCAACAATCAGTTCCGGAGCCGTCTGTCGCCACTTGAAGATCGCCGGTCGGGTTGCTTTTCTCACGCTCTTTTCAGGCTA
>JBGPMZ010000268.1:0-4770 GCA_041487255.1 Binataceae bacterium (SeqCode)
GACTTCGTGGCTACCGAGGTCCTTCGCGGACTCAGGACCACTATTCGGCGATGCCGAATAATGGGTTTGTTTTTGCGCTTTTCGTGATCCGCATCATGCCGTTCCAGGTCCTTCGTTAAGCTTGCGGGACACCACTCGACAATGTGTCGCCCGGCGGCTCCTCCCCAATAGGGAGTGCTACTTACCAGTTTCCGTCAGATGCCCAAGTTTCGCAACAACGCCTTCGCTCTGAGGAAGCCATTCTCGGCGCGCGCGTACTCGCCCGCCTTGAGCGCCTTCTCGGCCTCGGCATCAACCGCCTGCGCATCGACAAGGGCTTTCATCTTCGATGGCTCGGTATAACCCTCATCGCGCGCATGCGCCATCTTGAGCGATACCTCGCGTTCGAGTCGGAGCAATTCCGCAGGCGGATTCGAGCCCGCCGCGCACGCCAGGGGCGCCAGCGCGAGCGTTACCATCGCCGCAACGATCGCACGCATCATCAAGCGATTGTGGTTCAGCGGGTCGGGATTTTCCAGAGACGCGCTTCTTTCCCCAGGAGCGATGCGCAGCGGCGCTAAATCGCAAGCCCGGTGCTGAGTCCGCTCGGGCGGGTGGGATCGTCGAGCTCGTAGCGCGCCAGCATTCGATACAGCGTCGAGCGCGAGACGCCGAGCAGGTCGGCGGCGCGACGCCGATTGCCCCCGCTCTGTTGGAGCGAGCGCAGCAGCGTTTTCTTGATGACGTCGTCGAGCAGCAACGGCGATTTTTCCGGCAATCCCCAATCCTGAGACTTTGACAGTGGCTCCGACGAAGGCTTGAGCAGTTTAGCGACCTCCGGATCGCCGAAGGGCGCAGGCGCGGGAAGCGGCGCATCGGGATCGGTCGGAGTGTGCAGAATCTGCGCGGGCAAGTCGGACAGGGTCAGCCGATCGAGATCGGTCATCAGCACCGCAGTTTCGATGACGTGGGCGAGTTCGCGGATGTTTCCGGGCCACGGGTAGCCGCACATGGCGCTGAGCGCGTCGCGGGCAACGTGCTTGACGTCCTTACCGAAGAGCTTGTTATAGCGTTCGATGAAGTGCGCGATGAAGTTCGGGATTGCCTCGGCGCGCTTGCGCAGCGGTGGAACTACGATCGCCGCCGAGCTGAAACGGTAATAGAGGTCTTCGCGGAATTCTCCCTTCTTCATCATCGCGCGCAGATCGCGATTGGTCGCCGCGATCAACCGAAGATCCACCTTGTAGACGTGAGCTGACCCGACCGGCTGAATTTCGCGATTCTCGACCGCGCGCAGAAGCTTGGGCTGCAGGTTAAGCGGCAGCTCACCGATCTCGTCGAGAAACAGCGTCCCGCCGTTGGCGGAGCGGAAATAACCGAGCGCATCCTCGCGCGCGTCCGTATAGGCGCCTTTCACATGGCCGAACAACTGCGCCTCGGCGAGCGAAGCGACCAGGTTGGAACAGTTGAACGTCACGAATGGCCCGCTGGGCACCGCGCCGAGATTGTGCAGGGCGCGCGCGATCAAGTCCTTGCCGGTACCCGATTCGCCTTCAATCAGCACCGTTTGGCGATAGGGGCTAAGCTTGATGATGGTCTTGAGGACTTTGCGCAGTTCTTCGGAGACGACAACCATGTCGCCGACACTCTCGGTGCGCTCGGAGAGCTTCTGCAGCGGGACCCATTCCTCAGAATGATTGTCAGGAGTTGTGTCAGAATTTGGAAAAGACTGTTCCACTTTTTTATTCCTTCGAATCAAACTTGTCGCAGAATCGTACAAGCTCCGAGGTTTTGCTCCGCCCGTGAAATGAAGAGCAATCAATGCGCCAGAATGGCGCGCCCAATGTGGGACAACAAAAGCATCCGTCTCGCAAATATGCTCGGATCGCGCACGATCGATGCGACAGCTTTGTCACCGCGCGACACTTTGTCGTCTGTGTCTCAATGCTGTCACAGCGAAGACTGACCCGTCGCGGCCGGCGGCTCGACTATTGCCTCGCAACCGCTCGGTCTGTCGCACAATCCATAGCGCGCGAGCATCCGATAAAGCGTCGAGCGCGACACCCCGAGCAAATCCGCCGCGCGACGGCGATTGCCCTGGGTCTGTTCCAGCGATTTGATAAGCGTCCGCTTGATCACATTGTCCAACAGGAATTGGGAGTCCTCGGAAGCACTGCTTACAAATGATGCGCCGTGAGATGTCCCCGTCCCGGCTGCGCCCTCTCCTGATTCCGGACCACCGAACCGATGCGCATGCGGCAACGACTCGCGGCCGAGCCGTGCATTCACTATCTGCGCCGGCAGATCGCGGTCCGAGAGGCGATCCGAATCGGTCATTAGCACCGCGGTTTCAATGACATGTGCAAGCTCGCGGATGTTGCCCGGCCATGGATGGTTGCACAGGATGCTGAGCGCGTCGCGCGAAAGGTTGCGAACCTTCTTGCCGAACAACTGGTCGTAGCGCTCAATGAAATGCGCGACGAAGCACGGGATCGCGACGGCGCGCTCGCGTAGCGGCGGAATTCGCAGCGCCGCGGAGCCTAACCGATAGAAGAGATCTTCGCGAAACTGCGACGCCTTTATCATCGCGCGCAAATCGCGATTGGTCGCGGCCACCAATCGGATATTGACCTGGTGAATCTTGGTCGAACCGACCGGCTGGATTTCCTGATTTTCCACCGCGCGCAGCAGTTTGGGCTGCAAGTTTAGCGGCAGCTCACCGATTTCATCGAGAAAGAGCGTCCCTCCGTCGGCGGAACGGAAGTAGCCGAGCGAGTCCTCACGCGCATCGGTAAAGGCGCCCTTCACGTGGCCGAACAACTGCGCCTCGGCCAGCGTATCGACCAGATTGGAGCAGTTGAAGGTCACGAATGGGCGATCCGGTGCGGTGCCGAAGCTGTGCAGCGCCCATGCGATCAACTCCTTGCCGGTGCCCGATTCTCCCTCGATCAGAACGGTTTGCTGATGGGGCCCGAGACGCTTGAGCGTCTTGACGATATTCTGCATCTGCTCCGAGCGCACCATCATTCCGCCGATATGCTGGACGCCCGCAGACAGCTTCTCGACGGCAATCCATTCGCCGGATGGTTCGGTCGGGGTTGAGATCGCTACTTCGCTCTGTGCCGGGTCGTCCACTGTGATTCTCCATGCGGTGGGGAAACACAGTCATCGGAGCGCGCTCGCGCGTCCCGAATTCCCCCCCGATGATACACACAGCAAGTGGCGGGCCGCTCAGCGCATCAGTAACGGCACAGGAAAACCTTCGCGTTCGGTCATGTCTTAAATCGCGAGCCTTCGGTGAGAGCCGTGCGTGACTCTTTGTGAATCATGTAGCGTCGATCGGTTATCGCATCAGCCAGGAGGACTGTTTCACAATAGGGCAGCGCCAGATTACGCCAGATTACGGATGAGGTCAGAGAATTTCCTCCAGCACCTCCGGCAGAGTTACCAGGTCGCTCAATTCGGCATCGGGAGTCGGAAACCGGTCGGAAGCTTTGATCCCGAGCCTATTCACCCAGACGCTCTTGATACCGACGCCGGCCGCGCCCGCAACGTCGCGCGCGAGGCTGTCGCCAATCATCACGGCGCCGGCCTCGTCGACCCCGAGCCGATTGATCGCGAGGTGAAAGATTTCCGGCTTCGGCTTGCCGAAACCTTCTTCGCCCGACACCAGGATCGTGTCGAAGTAGCCGATGAGGCCCGAGCCCTCGATTTTCGCGCGCTGAATGTCAGAAGCTCCATTGGTGATCATGCCTAGTCTTACGCGCGAGCGGAGCCGTTCCAGCACCGCGCGCGATTCGGGAAACACCACGTGACGATGTTTTCGATCGGCGAGAAAGAAGTCGGCCAGCTCGCGCGCCATCGAGGCATCATCGACACCGACGTCGGCGAGCGCGCGTTCCCACGCCGCGACTCGATAGCCGGGAATCCATTCCTGCAAAATCCGGAGACCTGGTGCGTCGCCGGTAAACGCTCCCCAGAGGCCCTCCCGCGAGCTGATTCCGATATCACGGCAATATTGCACCGCGGGACCGGCCCGCCAGAGTTCGAGCGAGCGCGCGCGCAGCGCGGTCAGCATGACGCGAACGTCAATCCCATAGCGCCTGTGCGCGATCTCGCACGCCGCGAGCGCCGAGATATCGTTGGATGCTTCCTCCTCGATGAGAGTCTCGTCGAGATCGAACAGAACGGTTTCGACTTTCACGCGGTCACCCTCACCCGCAAGACGATATGCAAACGCATATCGTCTTGCGACCTCTCCCGGCATGCGCGGACTGACCGGGTCAGCACGCGCGGGAGAGGCTAGACATCGAGAATGTCGGCGAGGACCTTTGCAGGATGGTCGCGCGGATCGACGCGGTCATAGACCCGCGCGATTTTACCCTGCTCATCGATGAGGAAACTGATCCGCTCGGCCTGTTGTGCCTTCGCATCGGAGCACGCACCGTATGCGATTGCGATAAGGCGATCGACGTCGCATAGCAGCGGAAACTTGAAACCATACTTGAGCGCGAACGCCGCGTTGCGATCGACCGGGTCGAGACTGACGCCGACGATCTGGATGCCGTTGTCGTCGTAGTATTCCTGATGGTCGCGAAAGCCGCGGCCTTCCAGCGCGCATCCTGGAGTGTCAGCCTCGGGATAAAACCACAGCAACACTTTCTTCCCGCGCAAACCAGAGAGCGAGACCTGCGCGCCGTCATACGAAGGCGCGGTAAACTCGGGAGCCGCGTCGCCCACCTTCAGCATCGATGGTTGCGCCGCTCGGGCCAGGCTAGTTGAGCATCGCGC
>JBGPMZ010000269.1:0-4747 GCA_041487255.1 Binataceae bacterium (SeqCode)
CGCACCTCGATCCGCTTGGCCTTGGGCGACGGCGAGTACATCGGGATTCGCACCGAGGCGGAACGGTTGCGGCTCGAGTACGCGAGGTTGATCGGCGCCTCGAAGCCCGGCACCAGCCGGCGATACGAATTGGTGCCCGGATTGGTGAACGCGGCGATCGATTTCGCATGCGCGAGGATACCCGCGATGTAATGCAGCGCGAGGTCCGACATCCCGGCATAGCCCGAGCCGGCGAACAGCGGCGTCTCGCCCTTCCACAGGCTCTGATGGCAATGCATCCCGGAGCCATTGTCGCCGAACAGCGGCTTCGGCATGAAGGTGACGGTCTTGCCGTGGCGGGTCGCGACGTTCTTGCAGATGTATTTGTACCAGGTCAGCCAGTCCGACATTTTCACCAGCGGCTGGAAGCGCATATCGATTTCAGCCTGGCCCGCGGTCGCGACTTCATGATGCTGCTTCTCGACCCGGATGCCGACGCGCTCCATCTCCAGCACCATTTCGGTGCGGATGTCATTGAGGCTGTCGTTGGGCGCGACCGGGAAATATCCTTCCTTGTAGCGGGGCTTGTAGCCCAGATTGTTGCCCTCTTTGCCGCTGTTCCACGCACCCTCGCTCGATTCGATGTAGAAGTAGCTCGAGTGCTGGTTGGTGTCGTAGCGGATGCCATCGAAGATGAAGAACTCCGGCTCGGGACCGAAGAAGCAGGTGTCGGCGATGCCGGTCGATTTGAGATACTGCTCGGCCTTGCGCGCGATGTTGCGCGGGTCGCGGGTGTAATCGGCACGCGTGATCGGATCCGAGATGTCGCAGATGAGGCTAAGGGTCGGGTCTTTGCTGAATGGCTCCATCACCGCGGTATCGGGGTCGGGAATCACCAGCATGTCGCTCGACTCGATCGACTGCCATCCGCGAATCGAGGAGCCGTCGAAGCCGAGGCCCTCCTCGAAAGCCGATTCATCTTTGAACTCCGAGATGGGAACCGTGAAGTGTTGCCATTGTCCGAGCAGGTCGATGAACTTGATATCGACCATCACGGCGCCCTTCTCTTTTATCATTGCTAAAACTTGTTTCGGCGTCATCGAAGCGGTAATCCTCCTCGCCAATTTTGGGAACGGCGAACCCTCAATTCGAGATCAAATTTCATGGACGCGGACGGACCGCTTCCATCACTAACTCAGATTGCAAATTGCACTGAAAAGGGAATCCCGAAACCAAGGATCGCAAAAGGTTTTTTCTCACGAAACCCCTCGTAACGCAACGCCTAAGCAGACGGCAGATGCTGCCCGTTTTTACATCAGTCGCAGAGCGCAAAAACCCTCGGTCACCATGGCGGCAACACTTTTGCCAGCCTTTCCTTTGTGCGTCGCCTAATGCGCGAAACTCGATACCTGGAGAGCAGCAAAGTAGATGCCGAGCATCACCAGCCCGATCGGAATTGCGATGCGTGCCCAGGTCCCGCTCTCGATGTTCAGCGCACCCGCTGCGATCACGTTGGGGATATTCCCCGGGATCAGCATCCCGCCGGAAATCAGCAGCGCGAGGATGATCTCGAGCGCGCGCTCGGCCTGCACCGCGCGCACCTCGAGCGCTACCAGCGTGGCATTGTCGAGCACGGCCGAGATGGTGTTCGCCCAGAACAACGCCGCGTCACTTAGCATTGGCACGATGCGCTGGGCGAATGGCGCATACGCTTCGCTGATCAGCACCAGCCCCGCGACGAAGCCGAATACCTCGCCCCCCTGCCATAGGATATCGCCCCAGGTCTGGCGCAGGTGCGGACCCGGCGGCGCCTCGAAGTATTCGCCAATCGCGAAGTAGCCCGCCAGCAACGACATCGCGACGATCCCGGGAATCACCCACGGGGCCAGCAGGCTCATTAGCCCGAAGAATCCGAGCTGCAGCGCGCTCGCAGCCAGCGTCGAGAGCGGCTCGCCCATCGGCGTCAGCGCCGCGCCGAGGCCGACCGCGAAGCATCCCGCGACCACGACTCTCTCGCGCGCCCCATCGTGCAAATGGAGCAGGCCTACTACCTCGACCAGCAGCAAGGCGGCGACGATCGCGGTGATCGCGCTGGAAAGCATCGCAATGATGAAGATCGATGCCGCGGTGAGGATCGCGCGCCGGACTCGCGTGCGCAGCCACTCGAAACTCGTGTCGAGCGGTACGCGCACCTCGCGAAATATCAAAGACGCCACGATCACCGCGATGGTGATCATGACCGGCTCGCGCAGCGCGCTGACGATGACCTCGGAGCGGGGTCCTGCAGAGAGAAACGTTGCGGCGATCCCAACCCCGAGGATGAAGAGCTCGAGGTTGTGCTCGATCGGCCTGATCACAAGCGGTCCTATCAGCAGGAAGAGCAGAACGATGATAGCTGCGGCAGGATTCATCGGGTCGCGACCATTGGCCGCTAAACCCTACAAGCAGCGGCGCACGATCGCGAATGCCGCGCGATTTTCGGACTGGCGCGTCCGTTTACCGGCGGCGGGTTTGTAGTAAGATCGTCATTCGCCCGTCACATCGATGAAACCGAATCGGCTAAATCTTTCCGACGCGCAACTCGCTCCACTGATCGTCGGCTGCGCGCTGTTTATGGAGATGCTCGACGCAACGATCATCTCGACCGCGCTTCCCGCCATCGCGCATTCGATGCACGAGGATCCCATTCGCCTCAACCTCGCGATCACCTCGTACCTTTTGAGCCTCGCGGTGTTCATCCCGATCAGCGGGTGGATGGCCGATCGCTTCGGCGCGCGCACCGTGTTTCGCTCGGCGATCATCGTGTTCACCATCGGCTCGATTTTGTGCGGCCTCTCGCACTCGTTGCACGAGCTGGTTGCCGCGCGCATCGTACAGGGTTTTGGCGGCGCGATGATGGTGCCGGTCGGGCGCCTGATCGTACTGCGGATGGTACGCAAATCGGAACTGGTGACGGCGATGTCGTACCTGACGGTGCCCGCGATTCTGGGCCCGGTGGTCGGCCCGCCGCTCGGCGGGTTCATCGTCACCTACTATTCCTGGCGCTGGATTTTCTTCATCAATTTACCGATCGGCGCGCTGGGCTTTGTGCTGGTCACGATGTTCATCGAGAACGTGCGCGAGTCCGAGGTGTTTCCGCTCGACGTTCTCGGCTTTGTACTGACGGGCGTGGGGCTCGCGGGGCTGGTCTTCGGTTTCGAGATGATCGGGCGCGGAGTGCTGCCGGTAAGCGTTGTGATCGCGATTCTGGCCGGCGGCGCGCTATGTACCACGCTTTACGTTCTGCACGCTCGGCGCGCCAGATACCCAATTATCGATTTGAAGTTGATCAAGATCCCGACTTTTGCCGTGTCGACGCTCGGCGGCGGGCTATTCAGGATGGGTATCGGCGCGTTGCCGTTCCTGCTCGCGATGCTGCTGCAATTGGTGTTTGGGCTGAGTCCCTTCGCGTCCGGCCTGCTCACTTTCACCAGCGCCGCGGGCGCGCTGTTCATGAAGATCACGGCAACGCCCATCATCCGCCGCTTCGGCTTTCGCACGATACTAATCGGCAACGGAATAGTCGCTTCTCTGATCCTGATGAGCTACTCGATGTTTCGTCCAACCACCCCGCACCTCGTCATCATCCTGGCGTTGCTCTCGGGAGGCTTCCTGCGCTCGTTGCAGTTCACTGCACTCGGCTCCCTCGCCTATGCGGATGTCTCCACGCCGCTGATGAGCAATGCGAGCAGCCTAGCGAGTATGGCGCAGCAGTTGTTTCTCAGCCTCGGCGTGGCGATTGCCGCGCTGTTGCTCCATCTCAGCCTCGGCGGGCGCCCGGCGTCGGCGCTTACATCGCACGACTTCACGCTGCCGTTCGTGGTGGTTGGAGTGCTCGCAATGCTGTCATCGCTGCTCTTCCTGCCGCTCGATCGCGACGCGGGTGAGGAAGTCAGCGGCCGGCGCCGCGAAGTGGACCTGTCGAACATAACGCCCGAACCGGCCGCCAGCGTAGACTGATTTTTCGCAATTGGGCAGCCGTGGCAGCTGGAAGCGAGGCGCGCAGCGGGCGCAACCACGCCGCAGGCGTACCCCGCGCAGCCGATTCGGGCGGTCTGAGGGCCGAATCGAATTGAAAACGTCGAGCGGAGCGGAGTGGACAACATGGTGTTCCCCGAATTCTCGCGCAAGGATGCCGAGGAATATCGCACGCACGTTCGCGCCAAGATAGATATCCAGTCGGTGTTGCTGCCCGTCGGGAGCGGCATCGAACTCAGCCGCTGCACGCGCGGCCTCGAGTTCAAATGATCTTCTCGCGGATCTGGAAACTCAGCCGACGCCGTTTTTCTTGAACCACGCGATCATCCGCGCCCATCCGTCTTTGGCTTCCTTGGGCCGATAGCTCGGACGATAGTCGGCGTTGAACGCATGCGGCGTGTCCGGATAGACGACGATCTCAGACGACTTGCCGGCGGCTTTGATCGCGGCACGCAGCGCATCGATTTGCGCGGCGGTGATGCTCTGGTCGGCGCCGCCATAGAGGCCGAGCACCGGCGCATTCATCTGCGCAACCTCATCGGCGGGATTGACGGGAGCATTCTCGGACTTCGGAAATTGCAGCGGCCCGTACCATGCGACTGCCGCCTTGAGGCTTGAGTTGTGCGCCGCATAAAGCCAAACCTGACGCCCACCCCAGCAAAATCCGGTGATGCCGAGCTTCGAGGTATCCGCTTTGCCGGTGCTCTTCGCCCACGCGACGGTGGCGTCGAGGTCCGAAGCAACCTGCGCC
>JBGPMZ010000270.1:0-4718 GCA_041487255.1 Binataceae bacterium (SeqCode)
CACGCCGTTTACTCAGCCGGACATCGATACGATCGCGGCGTTGAGCGCGCTGGTATGCGCGGTCAGCCTGGTGACCATCAAGTACGAGCGCGAACTGCGGATGTACGGTCTCCTACTGGCGCTCGCAATGGCTCATCTCTGGGTCTTCCTGCGCGCCCTGCGGCGCAGATCGGTCGTCGATTACGTCGTCCTCGCCCTGCTCACATCGGCGGTGCTCGCAGTCAACTTTGTTGCAGCGTCAATGCTCGCGGTCGAAGCCATCTGGCTAGTCGTAGTCGTGGTGAATTCGCGAATTGACTATCCCGAGCGCTTGCGGTCGGTAGTCACAACCGGAGTCATGATGCTTGCCGGAGTTGCTATCCTTTCCCCGACGTTTTACGCGCTGGTCAGCGTCGGTCGCGAGGTGCTGGCGGCCGGAAAAATGGAATGGTTGCAAAGTCCGCCATGGTGGGAGCCCGCGGCGTTTTTCAACAAAGCTAGTGGCAGCGTTGCATTCCCGATTCTCTTTGCGCTCGCCGCGTGGGGCCTTTGGCGAGCATGGCGCAGAGCGCGAGGCGCGATCGAATTCACGCTTCTGCTGATGTGGGCGCCGCCGGTGCTACTCGTCATCGGTTCATTCCTGTGGCGTCCGATGTTCATGGAACGCTACGCGATCTACTCCTTTCCGCCGTTTTTCATTCTCATCGCGTTGGGCATTTGGGAACTTGATAGTAATGCCGTGCGCGCCGCAGCCACGGCCGCAGTAGTTATTCTCGCGCTCGGTCACATCCACTCGTATTCTCTGAAGACCCACGATGCCGACTGGCACCAAGCCGCGCGCGTCGCGCAGGCGAGCCTGAGGCCCGACGAGACGATCGCGGTGGTGCCGGCATTCGCGGTCGAGGTGGTTCGCTACTACGTTTACCCGCCGATTCGTGACCATGCGCTCGGCTACGATCGCGCGAACACCAATTCGGCGGTCGCCATCCTTGCCGAGCAGGGAGTGAATGCGTCCGCGACCGCGCGAGTGCATCGCGAATTTCCGCGCGTCCTTGCCCGCTTGCGCGGGGTTGTGGTCCTTTCGCGCTGATGGCTAGTCTCTGACCCTCCAGCCCTCACTCTTGTCTCTCCCAGTAGTAGGGAGAGAAGTTGAAGGAAGGCGGACAGTTTTCGGACCCCTAAAGGAGGTTGCGATGAGTAGCCAAACTTTTGATGCCGAACGCTTCAAGCGCGATTCACGTTCAAGCTGGGACGCGGCCGCCGCGGGATGGGAAAAATGGTGGCCCATGTTCGAGCGCGCGGCGCAACCAGTCAGCAACCGCATTGTTGAATTGGCGAGGATCAAGCCCGGCGATCGCGTGCTCGACATCGCTACCGGAACCGGAGAGCCGGCCATCACCGCCGCGCGTGCCGTCGGTCCGAATGGCCGCGTAATCGGCACCGACCATTCGTCCGGAATGCTCGAGGTCGCTCGCCGACGGGCCGCATCGCTGGGACTCACGAATGTCGAGTATCGCGAAGGCGACGCCGCATCGCTCAAGGAACCGAAGGGATCGTTCGACGCGGTGGTATGCCGATGGGGCCTGATGTTCGTGCCCGATCTCGCAGCGGCCGCGCGCGGGATCCATGACATGCTCAAACCTGGTAAATGGCTCGCCACCGCAGTGTGGGATACGGGCGACAAAGTGCCGATGATTACCATCGCCGGGCCGCAGGTCCGCGCGCTGCTAGGGATCGCGCCGCCGCCGCCCGGCACGCCGAATCCGATGAGCCTCGCGGATACCAGCATCCTCGAGCGCGCGCTCACCAGCGCGGGATTTCGCGATTTCAAGGTCGAGCCGATGAATGTAACTTTCGAATTCGACTCGCCGGAAAAGTTCCTCGAATCGCGGCGCGATATCTCCTACGACTTTCGCAGCGCGATGGCGTCGCAACCCCCCGAGATGCAGCGCAAACTTGAAGAGGTAGTGATTAAGGAGGCTCGCCCCTATGTCGGCGCCGACGGCAAAATGCGTTGCAACAATCAGACGCTGCTGATCTCGGCGCACACCTGAGTCTCATCGTCAGCCGTGAGCGTAACCGCTAGTCTCATCAAATAGAACCAACTGATATGGTGCGCGCCAAAGAGGCGCACCATATCGAAACTTTCGTTGAATCGCCGCCCCTCTATCAGGCGCGGGTTTCCCTGCTCCGATCCTCACCGGCGCTGATTCTCATCGTCATCGCGATTGCCGACATCCAGCGCTGGGCCGACCCGGATCTTTGGGGGCACCTCGCATTCGGCCGCGCGATAATCGCCGCGCGTCATCTCGCATTCCACGATCCCTACTCGTATTCGGCGCCTGGACACCTATGGCTCAATCACGAATGGCTGAGCGAGCTTCTGATGGGGGCGATTTACAATTTCGGCGGCGTCATCGGACTGAAGCTGATGAAGTTTGCGTGCTGCGCGGCGGTGATCGTCGCGCTCGCGCTCGCACTGGCCGAAACCGAAGCGCCCATGACATTGCAGCTAGCGATCCTCGTCAGCGTAGGCATCGCGATCGCGCCGCAGATGCAGTTCCGCCCCCAGCTCTTCACGTTTGCCATGACGGGTGGCCTGCTCGCGATTCTGGCCAGGTACACTTATCGCGGCGCGGCGCCGATCCTCGCTGTAATTCCGATGTTGTGGTTGTGGGCCAATCTCCACGGCGGATTCATCGTGGGAGTCGGAGTTCTGGGGACGTTTAGCGCTGTCCGGATGCTGACCGATCTTCGCGGCGGCCGCGGACCTTGGGTGGGCGTGAGGCTCCTCGCGATCGTAGTTGCCTCCACGCTAGTCACGGTCATAACCCCCTATCGGCTCGACACCTGGCATGCGGTGACTCATGCAATGATGAATCCGCATACGCGCGAGGTCATCAGCGATTGGCAACCGTTGCTGAGATCGACCGTCGCGACATGGCATGCGAATCATGTCGCGGTTATTCCCACGGTCGTCGCGATCGCGATGTTCGTCGCGTTGGCGGTGGCGTTCGTCCTCAACCCTCGGCGCGGCGACCTTGCTATGGTTGCAGTCGCCGCGGTCATGATCGTTACCGCGTTCCTCGCGATGCGAAACCTTCCGCTTGCTGTGATGGCGGTCGCGATCGCTCTGGCGCGACATGCGTCACCCCACCTCAGTACCGCGCGACTCCATCGCCCCAAGCGACTAAATCAGATCGTCATCGCGATGGCAGGGACAGCGCTCCTGATCGGGACTGGTCTTATGTCGCGCACCCTTCGCGCCGGCAGTGCGAAGCCTATCGGCGCCGTGAACTTCATGCGCCTCAAGCATCTGAGCGGAAACGTCATGAGCGACTTCGGATGGGGCGAGTATCTCATCTGGCATTTGGCGCGGTCGAGCAAAGTCTTCATCGATGGCCGCTACGACACCGTCTATCCGCCAAATGTGATCGACGATTACCTGGCATTCCATTTCGGTGACGCCGATGCGAAAGACTTTCTGCGAAAGTATCCGCACGATTTCGTCCTGCTCACCCCGAGCAACCAAGCCGCTCTCGAAGTGATGGAGTCGGCGCCGGTGTGGAAGCAGATCTATCGCGACGGCAGTTGCATCCTCTTCACGCGCGCAAATTCCGAGGCTGCCAAAGTCTCCGCGGTCGAAGTCCTAGCGCAAGAAACTCCGCCCAGCTACTTCCCCTGACTGCCGCGCTGGTAATGCGCGAGCAGTGTGGTAGTAAAGAAAGTTCGATGACGAAGGCCGGCGCTGCCGCCGTACACCCTCGCCGATAAATCATTAAAGGAGCAACTCAATGAAAGCCGCTATCTTCCATGGCCCGAATCAACCGCTGACCATCGAGGACGTCGAGGTCGACAAGCCGCAGGACCGCGAAGTTCTGGTCAAGACAGCGTATAGCGGCGTGTGCCACAGCGATCTCCATTTCGTCGACGGATTTTATCCCTATCCCGCGCCCGCGATCCTTGGACACGAGGCCGCCGGCATCGTCGAAGAGGTCGGCCAGCAAGTCACCTATGTGAAGCCCGGCGACCACGTCATCGCGTGCCTGTCGGTGTTCTGCGGCTACTGCGAGCAGTGCATGTCGGGGCATCCGAATCGATGCGCCAACAAAGCCGCGACTCAGCGCGCGGCCAATGACAAGCCGCGCCTGTCGCAGAAGGGCAAGCCCATCAACCAGTTCCTCGACATTTCGTCCTACTGCGAGAAGATGTTGCTGCATGAGAACGCGCTGGTGAAAATCCGCGAGGACATCCCGCTCGATCGCGCCGCGCTGATCGGATGCGGCGTCACCACCGGCGTCGGCGCGGTGCTGCGGACCGCCAAGATCGAGCCGGGCTCGACCGTCGCGGTATTCGGCGCGGGCGGCGTCGGCCTCGCGGCGATCCAGGGCGCGAGGATCGCCGGCGCGCGCCAGATCATCGCGGTCGACAAGTTCGAAGGCAAGCTCGCGATGGCGAAGCGGCTGGGCGCGACGCATACCGTCGACGCGTCTTCGAGCGATCCGGTCGAGGAGATCAAGAAGCTCACCGGCGGTGGCGGCGTCGATTACTCATTCGAGGCGATCGGGCTCAAGGTCGCGGCGGAGCAGGCGTTCAATTCGGTGAAGCCCGGCGGCACCGCGACCATAATCGGAATGATCCCGGTCGGGCAGAAGGTCGAGCTCGACGGCTACATGTTCCTGACCGAGCGCAAGCTGCAAGGCAGCAATATGGGTTCGAATCGATTCCGCATCGACATG
>JBGPMZ010000271.1:0-4697 GCA_041487255.1 Binataceae bacterium (SeqCode)
CGCTGTCACCTTTATTCTTGACCTTCTCCGCCTTCATTCGATCGAGCAGCATCGCCTCACGCAGGCCATCGTGATCGAACGCCGGATCGACCCGCCCCTCGATGCTCAGGCGCAGTGAAGGCCGCTGCTGCAACGCAGCCGCCAGCGTGTCGAGCGCCTTGCGAGCGTCGGGCGTCAGCGTCGCGGTCCCCGGCGCGAACTCGATATACGCGAGCTGCTCGCCGCCGTGAAAGTTGGGAATCGCGGAAGCGAGCAAATTGAACGGCGCCGTCGCGGCCTTGGTGATGATGTTCTTCAGCGCTCCGATGACCACGTCGAAAACGCTGAATTTCGGATCCGACAGCGAACCTGACACCGGAATGTTGAGATCGATTTGGCCCCTGGAATCTTTGAGCAACGCGATCGCGAGGCGCAGCGGAATCTTGCTGGTCTTGGCGCCCTCGAGCGGCTCTCCGAAGGTGAGTTGATCCAGGAAGATGTGATTCTCCGCAGTCAGATTCTCATCCTTCAAAAGATAGTGAACGTCCACCGTGAGGGTGCCTTTCACGATCGGATAGCCCGCGTAAGTGCTGGAGTAGGGCGTCAATCCCGTGAGTTCGACCCCATTCGCCTTCGCCGTGATATCGAGCGAGGCCTTGGGCGCCAGCGGATTGATTGCTCCGCTGATATCGAGCGGCGAGCTGCCGTTGACCTTGCCCTCGACCATCACCTCGGCGGGCTCGGTGGTGCCGGTGCCGAACTTTCCGATTTTTCCGGTGATGTCGGTCAGGTCCGCCGAGTAATTCGGCTGGATGAAACTATCCGAATAGTTCACGTGGCCGCGCTCGAGAGTAATTTTCCCGACCTCGATGTCGGCATTCGGGGGCGGCGCGCTAGTCGTTTCGCCGGTGCTGGGCGCGGGCGCCGCGCCGGGCGGCTGCTCGGTGCGCGTCAACGAAGTCGGCGGCGCCTTCTCAGTCGCGACCACATCCTTGAGGTTCATAGTGCCGTTCTGCCGCAAAATGACGCGCGCATAGAAATCGTTGAGCGCGATCGCGCCGATATGTGCATACGGTGCGCCCGCGCCGGACTTCACGTTGATGCGCGTCACACTCAGCGTTTTCCATTGCACGAACGGATCGCCGGTCACCTTGTCGAGCACCATCACATTGCCGAGCGCGACATCGCCCAGATAGCTGACGCTAAAATCCTTGTGCGAGTTGTCCAGTCCTAGGGCGCCCTTCATCGTGAGCGCCGCGCTGGTGATGGTCGCGTTGAGCTTGCCGGCGACATACGGATCCAACGGCGCGAGGTTCAGATGGTCCGTGACCACGTGAAGATCGGCCTTGAGCGGAATCGGCGCTAGCGTTCCCATCACATTGAAGGTGCCCTTCTTGTTGAGGGTGCCGGCGATATCGAGCGCGATCGGTTTTGCGAGATCCTCGGAAACGTTTTTTAGATGGATATTGAGCGGCGCGACATTCAGGTCAGCGCGGCGCGGCGTACTCTCGTCCACCACCCGGGCCGCGGTATTCTCCAGCGCGATTGACGCGACTTTGTAAGTCCATCCCGGCGACGGCGCTCCTTCGTTGGTGGGCGTTCGCGCCGGCCTCGGTCCTTTCGCGTAATGAGTTTTCTTCGGTGCGAAAGCAGGTGAGGGAGAACTACTTCGAATTAGCGACGCGAGACTGAGTTCGCCCCGCCTTCCGCGCCTCACGAACAGGTTCATCCCGTCAGCATGCACCTCGCTAACGATCGCCTGATGCGAGGCGAGATCCACCTGGCCGATAGCGATGGCCAGGGTTTTCCACTGGATTGGAGTCTCGCGCTTCGGATCGTCGACCTTGAGATTCTCGATCGAAATATTCGCGGGCTCGACGTGAACGTTGAACGGGCCGTTGGCGAAATGGATCAACAGCGTGGCGTGCACGTTGAGTTTTCCGCTCGCGATGACTCCGGCGAAGGTCGGCTGCGCGAAGCCCTGCAGTCCGGGCAAGTCGATCTGCTCGATCGACAAGTTGGTGGTCGCCTGCGACTGTGCAAGGTCGACCGCGCCTTTGATATCGAAGACCCCACCGCCGGCAAGTTTCGCACCGAACTCATAGGGCGCCGGCGTCTGGCCGGTGGTGCGGAAGTTCTGCGCACTGAGGTGAATCTCGTCGAGCGACACATTATTTGGCGACGCGTTGCGATTGTCGGTGAGCTTGACCGCGCTGTTTACCATTTCGAACGACGCGAGCGAAAGATCCATCGCGCTCTTCGGCGCGTGCGCCTCGGTGCTCTGCGTCAGCGGCGCGACCGGTGCAGTAGGGCTGGGAGCGGCGGCGGGCGTGGGTTCGCTTGCGATCACCGAAGTGAAATTGGTCGTGCCGTCGCTGTTGAGCCTAGCGTGCGCGACGAGGCCATCGATCCAAATCTCTTTGAGCGCGATGACACTCTCGAGCGGCTCGACATTGCCAAGCTTCACGACCGCGTGCCGAAGTTCGATGAGCGGCGCGCCCGCATGATCGTTCACCGCGAGGTTATCCAGCGCGACGGGGCCGCTCAGCGAGATGTGCGGCTTTGCGCGCCCCGAATTCGCATTCACAAAATGCACCTGCACGTCGGTTGAAAGCGTGCCCTGCGGAATCTTGATCGCGATCTGCTTCGGCGCATAGCCGAGGTAGCGCTGCAGCTCGAGCCGATGCAGCCGCAAATCCACGATCGATTCGGGCGGATTTGCGAACGGCTTGGCGCGCCCCACGATACGGAGCGGGCTGCCATCGATGATCATCTCCAGCAGCGGCTGCACATAGATGTCGACATCAGCGGGCAGGTTGGCGATGAACGGAACCCCAAGCTGGATGTGCTCGATGCGATGCTGCTCGGAGAGCACCCGATCGTCGAATCGCACGTCGCCGTCGATCAACCGGATGTTCGACACCGCAAAGCGCATCGGGTTGCCGCTGGGTTTCTCCTTCGGCGGAGGCGGCGGAGGATTCGGCGATTCGAGCAAATCGGAAAAATTGAAACGCTGCTCGGCCTCGCGGACGACGTGAATCGAGGGTTTAGTGATCGATACCTCCTTGATCACCGGCGCGAGCCGAAACAACGAAGACCATCCAACTCGCACGCGGATATGCCCGACATCGACAAAAGGTTGCGCACCATCGGGTTCGCCTACGTGTAATTGGTCGAGGTCGAGCTTGAGGGTGTAGAGGTTGAACCCGATCCGGCCGACGCTGACCGGACGCTTTAGCTGTTTGGCGATTTGTCCCACGAGGAGGCTATGCAGGACCGCGGGAACGGCGAAGTACGAAACCACGCCGAGCAGTAAGATCACGGCCGCCACCCCGATGCCGACGCGCCGCGTGCGCCGGGTGCGCGCGATTTCCATAGCGCGGCGACCGAATGCGCTCGCGCGCTCCACGCCCGCCCTGCCGATCTCACGCAGATCGATCATCTTTTTGCCGCCGATGCGCTCCCGCCATCCGAGTGCGCGGAACTGTAACATCGGAAAGCGCTTGGTGGCGATGGCTTACGGTGCGGGCCAGGCATCGCGCGCACCTCGAGTCATGTCTACTTGCGAGCGCCGGCAATCTTGAGCGACGCGATGAAGGATTTCATCTGCGCGATCGCGTCCGCCATGTTTTGTTGGTAGGTCCGCCCCGAGCTCGCGCGCGGCTTGAACGAATGGTCGCCGTCGTCGATCCACGCGACGCGAATTTTTGGCGACAGCTTGTACTTCGCGATCTCCTCGGGCAGCCCGAACGAATCGCGAGTCCCTTGCAGAATCAGCGCGGGAGTTTGCAGCTTCTCCAGATGCGCGGTACGGAGGCGCGCTGGCGCTCCGGGCGGATGAAATGGATAGCCGAGGCAGACGAGGCCGGCGGCGCCGACCTCATCGGCGACCATGCTCGCGATGCGCCCGCCCATCGACTTGCCACCGATGATGATCCTGCCGGGCGTCTGGAGTTTCGCGATCACATCCCGCCACGTCTGCAGCAGCACCGGCTGGCGATCGGGCGCACCGCGCTTGCCTCCAGAGCGGCGCGCCGCCATGTATGGGAACTCGAACCTGACGACGCGAATTTCTTTGCCCGCAACGCCCTCGGCAATCGCGTTCATGAACGGATGGTCCATCGGCGCGCCCGCGCCATGCGCAAGCACCAGGGTGATGCGCGCGTCTTCGGCGCCGTCTATCAGCAGCGGAATTTTTTCTGGAGCAGGGGAATTCGCCATCGACATCGGTGACCGCGGTACATCAGGCGGTTAATGTTGACCCTTTTGGATCCCTGCGGCCCATGCCTTCATCGCCTGCAGCGTGGTGTCGAACGCGAGGTCGTCCCATGGAATCTCATCGACGCGGAAGTAGCGAACTTCGGTCGCTTCGGGCGTTACGATCGGAATCTCCGCGCCCGGCGTGGCGACATAAGTTACGACGATGATCGGCGTGGGGTCATTGCGGTCGGCGTAGATGCCGAGCAGTTCGGGATCCCGCACGGTCATTCCCACTTCTTCGAGGGTCTCGCGCAGCGCGCATTGCTCCGGCGTTTCGCCCAAATCGACAAAGCCTCCGGGATAGGTCCACTTGCCGCGCGAGGGTTCGAGGCCGCGCCGCAACAGTAGCGTGCGATCGCCGGCAGCGACGATGCATCCGGCGACCAGCTTGGGTGCGAGGAAGTACACGAATCCGCATTTGGTGCAGACTTTGTTTTCCTTGTGATCGGGCGCGACGA
>JBGPMZ010000272.1:0-4686 GCA_041487255.1 Binataceae bacterium (SeqCode)
ACGCGAATCATCTTGGGGGCGAGTTCGCGAGCAAGCATCTTGGTGAATGAGATCAGGGCAGCCTTCGATGCGTTGTAGGCCAGTGGCCCGCCGGCTTCGCGGCCGTAAATCGAGCTGATATTGACGATCGCACCGCCGCCGCGTTTCTCCATCTCGGGCGCGCACAGCCGCGAGAGCGTCACGGGCGCGAAGAAGTTGAGCTCGAAAGAGGCACGCCAGTCGGAGTCGGGCAGCTCGGCCAACGATCCAACATGCGCCCCGCCGGCATTGTTCACCAGGATGTCGATGCGGCCGAAGCGGGACACGGTCTTATCGAACCAGGACCGGGTGCCGGCCGCGTCAGTCACATCGAGCGGCTCGGCCAGCACCTCTGCCTTACTGGCGCGAAGCTCTCCCGACGCGTCATTGAGGGCTTCGGCGCCGCGTGCGCAGATGCTCAGCCGCACGCCCTCCGCGGCGAGCGCGTGCGCGATCGCGCGGCCCAGACCGCGGCTGGCCCCGGTGACCATCGCAACCTTGCCGTCAAGATCGAGATCCATGGCAATCCCTCGCTGGCGAAGCGCGTATCAAGCGCGAACGGTAGTCGATTGCACGCGCGCGAAAAAGGGCACTGGTTCAGTTTCGGCTCGGCGGCGACCTACGCGGCAAAATAGGCGAGCGCGGCTCGGATTGCCATGAACCACACCGCGAGGGTCGAGAAGAGATAGAGGTAGAACCGGAGCATTACGAGATTGAAGGTGCAATGGACCGCGCTGTGCAACACCCGAAAAGCCACGAAGACCCAAGCCGCGCCCAGGTACACCGTGTCCACCTGTCTTGTGGCGAAGAGATAGAGCGCGAGCGCGTAAAAGATCACTGGAATCTCGAACAGGTTCTTCAGGTTGTCCGATGGATTGGACACCGCGGGAGGCGAGAGCTGCGCGAGCGCGCCGGGAACCGCGAGATCCTTCGAGCTGATCTTATTGCTTGTGATGAAACTGATGCGCCGAAGGTACATGTATATCCAAACCAAGAGCGTCAGAAACACGGTCGCGAAAAAGGGACCGAAGATTGCCTCCTGTGTCATGTGGTCCTCACGGTTGAAGAATTCTGAAGCCAGAATCCTCATCAGAGATTAGTTCGGTTCAAACTGAACCAGTACCGAAAAAGGGGTAGTGGGTCAGTTTGAAATCGGACGCTCCTGAACGCGCCGTGCGCGATCGTTCCGCCTGTGCGATAATGGCCGCATGGCCACGAAGCGGCTCAAACGCCCACGCGATCCCGTCGAGCTAGCTAAGCTCATCGGGGACATCGCGACTGGCCAAGTCGAGGACAGCCAGCCAGACAACCGCAATCCCGCTGCCGTCGAGCTTGGAAAACTCGGGGGCGCGAAAGGCGGGAAAATCCGCGCGCAGAAGCTCTCCGCTTCTCGACGGCGAGCCATAGCGAGAGATGCCGCTAAGGCCCGCTGGTCGAAGTAACCAACGCCCAGTCTCTTAATTTCGGGTTAGAAAAGAAACTGGTCGCTTGCTCGCACCTGCCTGTTTTATCGTTGAACCAGCCTTTTCTGCATGTGCCTCGATAACGTCTCGGACAAATTGCGCAGATAGGTGAGCGTCCGTGGCGAGACGCCTGTAGTCCACAGGGTTCCCATATAAAATCTCTGCCATCTTGCGGACTGCTCTTGGTCTTTCAGGCGCAATATTAAGGCTCTCAGGTTCCTTTTTTCTCCAACCTCTGAGGGAAATCTGTTCAAAGATGTAGCGATACTGACGGTCGGAAATGATCCCAAGCTCATGCGCTCGTACCGCCAACGCCTGAATCGAAACCTTCCATTTCATTTTGAGATTCGCGAGTCTGGTTAAGGTTACGGGGGCTACTATCTCATGTCGCATTGCCGATTCTGGCAAGAGAAATTCACCGGCGAATGCGTTGGCCGCGCGCTCGGCGTCACGTAGGTTGCCTTTGATCGCCTGATGTATGACCAGATGCCCCAGTTCGTGCGCGATGGTCATTCGCAACCGGTCGCCGGGTTTCCCGCTGGAAATGATTATTACTGCTCTCGGATGCTCAGAACCCGTCCAGAGCGAGAAGGCGTCAAAATCTTCGAGAGATATCGGCAGCGTTAAGACGAAGACGCCTGCCCTTTCGACAGCATTGATCAAATGGCTGATCGGCGTGTCAGGCGACAGACCGAAATGAGTCCGCGTGAGGTTCGCGGCCTTCGCGGGACCAACCTCAGAAACACGTGGCAATCGAAGTGGAATCTCATTGACCTTACGGGCCATGCGTTCCGCCATCTCAAAGACCACTTGGCCGTATCCGTGAACTTCGGCTCTCTCCAAAGCCCCTATCGAACTGTGCGCCCGAAAGAGCAGGGACCCCAAGGGGAAATCCGAGATATCGTCCTGCTTGAAGAACGAGAGCGGGAATCCGGTTTTGAAAGCGATCTTTGCCGCCAACTCTTCCGAAATGGTTGACGTTCCGCTTTCAACTTGAGCTATCGCAGACTGCGCCACGTTGACATGCCCCGCTAGGGCTTCTTGAGTCATCCCCTTTAGTTCGCGAACTACCCTGATCCTTGCGCCGTTAATCATGCTCTTGGTCGGTGCCCGTCGGCGTCGGCGCGCTGCCCAACTCGTTCAAATCGTCCGGCTGTTGCTCTGCCTGTTCCGTCGCCACTGGTAGCGGTACAGGGATTTGCGCTATCGGCCAGAATGTCTCGACCGAAGCGCGATAGTTTCCACCATTTTTCGGACAGGCGAGAAACAACCCGCTGAAATTCCATCCGCTCGTTACGTCCCAGAGAATGACCACGTTCAGCGTGATCGCACGCAACTGGCCCACGGCGTTTTCGTGGAAGGCGAGTTGTTGCTGATAGAACTCTTGCTTGGCTTCGGACTTACCCGGCGTCGGTAACGTCCGATGAGATTCGCCGTTGACAGTGATCCAGGCTGCCTTGAGGATGCGGATGTCCCAATCCTCGAACGCAAAGCGGAGACCGCTGTTGGCTAGGTCGTCCAAGTCATATTCGACATCGTGACCACTACCCGCCAGCGATTGCTTGACGAAGAACCTCACCAAGTTCGCGAACAACCAAGGATCGACGGCGAGATTCCGAGAGTCGAAAAACTCCCGCGCCTGTTGGACCGCTGCTTCGAACGCATCATAGAGAATCGGGGCGAGCGGCACTATTTTTTGCAGAGCACTGTCTGGGTCTGGAACTCTTGGCACAATCATGCTGATAATATAAGTAACGAATTACCGTCCCGTCAAGTGGCTGTCCAATATGGCTGCCCACAGGGAGATCACCGCTATTGACAATCCCTAGGCGTTCAAGCATAATGGTCAGTATGAATAGACTCTCGGCGGACCGGCGAGCGCAGATTATCGGCATGATGGTCGAGGGTGTTTCGATCCGCGCGATTACCCGGATGACGGGCGCGAGCAAGAACACCGTCGTCAAGCTCCTAACCGACGCTGGAAACGCCTGTCTTAAATATCAGGACAAGGCGCTTCGGAACCTGCCCTGCAAGCGCATACAGGCAGACGAGATTTGGAGCTTTGTCTATGCGAAGCAGAAGAATGTTCCGCAAGAGAAGAAGGGAGCGTTCGGCTACGGCGATGTCTGGACGTGGACGGCAATCGATGCCGACACGAAGTTGATCGTCTGCTGGCACGTCGGAACACGTGACGCAGACGCGGCCTACGAGTTTATGACCGATGTCGCGGGCAGGCTGGCGAATCGAGTTCAGTTAACAACCGACGGCCATGCGGCATACTTGAGCGCGGTGGACGCGGCATTTAGTCGCGGCCCCGGTGTCGATTACGCTCAGCTCGTCAAAGTCTACGGGACCGCGCCAGAGGCGCAGCGGCGCTACAGTCCGCCGATCTGCCTAGGAGCGCAGAGACACGAGATTCGTGGGAACCCCGATCCTGAGCACATTTCAACCAGTTACGTGGAACGCCAGAACTTGAGCATGCGGATGGGAATGCGCCGCTTCACGCGGCTGACCAACGCTTTCTCCAAGAAGCTCGAAAACCACATGCACGCGCTTTCGATCTACTTCATGCATTACAATTTCGTCCGCATCCATCAGACGGTCAGGGTGACTCCGGCAATGGAAGCGGGCGTGACAGACAGGCTTTGGGACTTGAGCGATATCGTGCGTATAGTGGACGAATGGGAAGCGGCTCAGAAACTGGGGTGATAGACATCATGAACGACAAGGATCGCTTCGACGCGTTCATCCGCCTAGCGGACTTCAGAACACATCGCTGGGATGCCCGACGCTCGTTCGAGTCACGAGTATCAATTGCTCTATGGGCACTTCTCGCTGCGGCGACCGCGTACATGAAAACTAGACCAGAGCCCGCGCTTTTAGCGGTGTTCTTGGTGGTGGTTGTCGCTGGTCATGCACTTTTATTTGTGTTGCCAATTTGGGTGAGCAACAAATTGGATATTGAAACAGCCTTCTATTACGCCGAAATGGCCGAAGGGCTTTTAACGCCGTGCACCCATGTTCGCAACAGGCCGATGCCGCCGGAAGGCCTTCAAAAATGGATCGGCGCGGCAAATGACTGGGGAGTACGTTTTGAAGTTATCGCCACTGCGCTTCTAGCTTTCGGCGTCTATGTTTTCGGCGGCCATTTTTCAAACTAACCCACTACCGAAAAAGGCCCGTGGTTGACAGCTTATCAACGCGG
>JBGPMZ010000273.1:0-4683 GCA_041487255.1 Binataceae bacterium (SeqCode)
CGCTTGCTAGGGTATTTTGGTTATCTAACCTGGACAAAGATCCCGCCATTTGACCCCCTCTCCCTGACGCTGAGTCAGCTTACCATTAGCAAGCCGAAAAAAGTGGCGTTGTGCGTTCGCTGCGAAGGGAGATTTAGCGATTTACTGAATCTTGGCGAAGTACCTCAGGCGTTCAATTCGCGGTGCCAAATCTGAGGATTTTTGCAGGTATGGGCGCGATCGCAATTCCCCGGCATCCGGCAGCGCATTTGGGATTGTTGCGGCCGAACACACCGGAGAATGCGAACTGACGGCCATCGGGAGACCACACCGCGTGATTCGCGTCGAGGCTGCAGTCGGTCACCTGCAGCGCCTTACCGCCGCTCGCAGCCTCGATAAAGATCGCGTACTGGCCGCGGAGGCATCCACGCGTCGATTCGAAAGTCAGGAAGCGATCGTTGGGCGACCAGTCCGGCGTGCGCCCCTGCAGAGCGTCGAGCTGATGCAGATTGGGATCGAAAGCATCGCTTGCCGCCGAAACGACCGGGTTGAGGGACTCAATCCAGACCTGGTTGTTGAGGTCGCTGTATTGATTGTCCGTGATCGGAAGCTGGCCTGCGAAGGCGACCTCGGTGCCATCGCGTGAAACCGCCGATTCTCCAGTCCAGATCACGTCGGTCGAGGTCAACTGCGCAAGTTTGTCACCGCTGGGAACGGCGACCAGCGAGATGAAGGGAGCGGTGGCGCCTTGAGGCTGTCCGTTGACGGTAACCGCGGAGCCGTCGGGGATCCACGAGGGATAGCCGGTTGCGACGTCGGACGGAGTATTGACGAGAAAGGGTGAGGCGCCGGACGGATCCGAAAGCCACAGACCGCCGCCTCCTCCTACGCCTGTGAATGCGATCGGTGTTGCGACCGAGGTGTTCCATAGCCAATTGGATCGGGTCGAGGAGACCTCGGGCATTGTGATGAAGCTGCTCGCCTTGCCGCCGCGTTTGGCCACCGCCCACAGGTCCCAATGCCCGGAGGTCGCTGCGCCGCCGCATCCGCTGGAAATCTCGCAGCGGCTGAACAGAATGGTTTTGCCGTCGGGCGAGAAGCGCGGCCAGTAATCCACGTCTCCCGCGACGTGGGTGATGAATCGGTAGGGCCGGGCGTGTGCAGTGGCCGCGGTCGCGGCGACAAACGCAGCGACGAAGATCACGCACGCCACAGCCGCGCGCATGCGAGCGGTCTCGCGTAGCGATTTGTCGATGACCATCCGAACTGATCCCCCGCAAATTTATTCGCCAGCCTGCGCGGCCCGGCGGTTAGAGTCAATTGCCTGCGTGCATCACTAGCTCCGCGCGATGGGCTCACGAGACGGGCCGAGGCGCCTTCTAGTGATTCTCCATGTGCATGGCGCCCATCGCAGGCATGTCGATGCGCAATCCCAGCCGCTCTTGGCGCCTGCCCTCGCCACCTGCGACCGATGACATTGCATTCCCTGGTTCGGGGTACCTACCGACAAGGCTTACGACGAACGCAGCAACCGCCCAAGTCTGATCCGAAGTTAGTGAATCCTCGTACGAGGGCATCGGCGTTCCGTCCAATCCGGTGCGAAGCGCGAGGTAGATGTCTTCCATGTTCGGACCACGCCTGAAGATTCCGCTATTGAAATTGGTGGGGCGAATGGCCGTTCCAGTAGCATCCAGAAGATCCGCAGCGGCGGGACCATCTCCGAGTCCTTTGGCCCCATGGCACGTAACGCATCCAGCATCGACATAAAGCCGCCGACCGAGGTCTACCAGCGTCTGGTTCTGCGCCGGCGGGGTCGGAGGCTCCAACCCGCCCGCCCGGGTTTCAGTTGCGAATCGATTTGAGAGACCCTCGACATACGCGACCAATGCCCACCGGTCGCGCTCGGAAAGAGTGAGCCATGGCACCATCGCGGTCCCATGAATTCCATTGGAAATGACCTTCCAGATGTCTTCGTCGGTCGGAAGTCGTCCGGTTGGGGTAGAACGAAATTCGTACACGCCTTTTGTGAAGTCGCGCGGCGCTGGAGAGACTGCGGCGGCGCGCGGCCCCCTTCCATCTCCGTTGACACCGTGGCAAGTGGCGCAACGCTGCGTATACAACCGCTCCCCTTCGGCGCGGAGGATGGAATCAAAGTGCGGCTTCGGCTTGCTCGGAGCGACTTTGAGTTGCGCCCCGAATGTCCAGGAATCCAGGCTGCGCAGCGCCTCCATGGCCGATTGGTTCATCATACTTCGGTGGTCGGAGTGCATCATTTGAGCGAGCGCGGCCGACGGGCCGATGGACGACGCCAGTAGCGCGAGAACGAGCGGCCACATCGGAACTTTTTTCATTGCAATCGGAACTAAATGGAAACTCGCGGACACCAACCGCCACGCCCTTGGGCGACGATGCGGCGTCAGAAGTCGAACACCTTGCGCATCGCGAGGAGGATCGTCGCCGAGCGCCGCTTCTCCTCCGCAACCGCGACTGCGCCGGAGGCAGTGCCGGTGGCCGAGGTTGCCTGGCTGGTTTCGGTCGAGCGGCGCGCCGCCACCTCGGCCATCGTCGCTCCCGCGGTGGGTTTGGCGCGAAACAGCTTCGCGAAAGCATCGTGGCCGATCTCCCATACGTCGACGTCGGTGGTCGCGCGTACCGTAGCATTGCGCTTGGCGCCGGTGAGCAACGCGATTTCGCCGAAGAAGTTGTCCGACGATGAATCCTCGATGTCGCGAATGTGCGTTACCGCGGCGCCTTCACCGTGCGCATACACTTCGACCTGTCCTTTGCGCAGGATGTAGAAGCGATCGCCCACGTCGCCCTGATGCATCATCACTTCGCCCTTGCCGAACTGGCGCGATCTCAGCGCGGATGCCAGCAATGCGAGTTCCTCGTCGGAGAGCGGGTTGAGCAGATCGACGCGGCGCAGCTCGCCAATCACGCCCCGCGGGTCATGCGTTTCGGCGACTTCGCCGTGTCCGTTCGATTCGCTCGGAATCGATTCGATCGGAGTTCTTCGGCTCGCTGCGGCAGGATCGATCAAGTCGCGCCGCAACGCGTACCACAGACTGCGCGTAATAGCGGCTCGAGTCTTTTCATCGGCGGAGTAATTGGCGATCCAGAAGCGAACACGATAGCGATTGACCGCGCCCTGGTATTCCCAGAGATCGACCTCGCTGCCGATCACCTCGGGAATGCCGCGAAGTACATCGCCGACCAGATGCTCGATCTGCGCCGGCGCCACCTCGCGATCGATTTCCAGGTAAATTTCGTCCGCGACCCTCAAGCCGCCCGACGAATAGTTGACCACCGGTTCCTTGGCGAGCACCGCGTTGGGAATCTGCACATGCTCATTGTTGCGAGTGACCATCCAGGTCGCGCGCCAGCCGGTTCCGACGACTCGGCCGAGATGATCACCGAGGCGGATCCAGTCGCCCGACACGAACGGACGATGGTACTGAATCAGCAATCCGCTGAAAAAATTCGCCTGCCGGATCCATCCGACGATCAGCGTTCCCAGGGCCGGCACCGCGAGCAGCACCCGCGGATCGACTCCCACCATGAATCGCAAAACCGCGAGCGCAACGATGCCATACAGGGAGGTGAGAACGATTTCCGCGACGATTGTAGAAGGATCGGCTTTGCGCCGGTAGCGCAGAATCAAAACCGTCTCGACCGACAGGCGTATCAGCCCGAATGCGACGAGCAGGAGCGCGGCCGCGCGTCCCACGTGCGACCAGCTCCCCAAACCCGGCGCCTGCGGGATCACCATATCGATGATAAGACCCACCGCCAGCATGATGAAGCCCGGCGCCTTGTAGAGGCGGCGCTGGCGGCGCAGCGCGATCGCGAACAGCGCCGCGGCCAACGCAAGAAAGCCCTCGATCAAGAAATGCTTTTCGATCAGCCCCAGATAGGGTTCGATTAGAATCTGGAGTGGCGGAGGCGTCATTGATTATCGGTTTCGCCTCGCGCTGCGAGCGGCTCGCGGCCGCGCTTCAAGTGAGACCGCGGGGAATTGCGGAAAGTCGCTAGCGCGTAACCATTCGGAATAGTCCTTTCGCGCACGGGATTCCAGTTGCCAGGTTAGTCAACCTTTTGCGGATACGAGATGAAGAAGCCCAGCCCGGCGATCAGGCTGGACATCATGAACAACATCCCGTGCGCGATAAGAGGATTGAAGAAAAGGACTCCCGACAATCCGGCAATCGCCGCGAGCGACGCGAGGCCGACGGCGAGCTTGCCTAGACCGCGATGGATACTTGATCCAACGCCATCGAGGTATACCGGAATGGTCAGAGCCAAGATCACAAAAATTAACGTCCACTTCATGATCGACCAAACCCGCGGCCCTGGAAGTGATGAGGCGACCTCGTCAACCAAATGCAGTATTGCGAGGTTTTCCAAAACGTCGAAAGTGGCAGCCGAAACCACCAGCAGACCCATCAGCACGCCGAGGCGGCCGTAGCCCCGACAGTAGAGCATCGCACCGATAAGCAGAAAAAGCTCCGTGTAAGCAACGATGAAAGCAAAGTCGAGGTAGATAAGCCTGCCCATCCGCTCACGATCGGGGTCGCCTTTGAGGCCAACGATCTCCGGCACATCTGATGCCTTGTGCAGCAGCTGCATCGCGAGTCCGGGCCCCAGGCCATTGTATTTCGGATGACTAAAGTGGCCGGCGATTATCATCAAAATCGCGATGCCGAG
>JBGPMZ010000274.1:0-4661 GCA_041487255.1 Binataceae bacterium (SeqCode)
CCATTGTGTTCGCATTGCGGCTCTTTATCGTGTCGATGATGTCGCGTAGCGAGCGGCGCGCCTTCTCGAGGCCGAACGCACGCAGCGCATCCTGTGATATCGGGCAGTTGATGAGGAATCCGAGCAGACCGGGGCGTCCATTGAGGATGTTCGCCGTATGCGCTATCCGCGTGGTCGCTTCGGTAAGCCCGCGGCGATCAATAATCTCTTCGGGCGCGACTTCCAGCTCGACGATGCTATAGAGGCCGACTGTGCCGGCGAGGTCGAGGACCGGATTGGATTGCTCCTCGCTGAGGACCAGCGCGGTGGTATGCACCTGCTTCAAGGCGTCGAGGCGGCCGAGCAACCTCACCTTGGCATCGAAGTCGAGAGATGCGCCGACCCCGTCGAGCCGCATCGCCTTGATGAAAAACTTCTGATCTTTGCGGGAGAAGAACTTCCCGTGCGGAGTGACCGAGCGTAACGGCCCGATATCGAACATGGTGGCGACACCCTTCCCTTCGAGGGGGCGCTATGAGCCAAAGGTGTGCCATCGAGAAAAGCCACATAGATGTTGATATTTTTAGGGTATATCGACCGACTAGCAGCCGAATTGGGTTGAATGACTGCACGCTTTGCGACGAGGTGCATTTTGCGGCAATCCGTGCTGTAGCTCGCACGTCTCGCAACCTGCGAGACATTTCGATCACTAGTTCGGCAATTTGCAAGATGGTAGCCTTGATTTTTGCGATTCAAGTATTAGATATGTACTACCGACTAGCGCCAGCCGCTGATAAGTCCCAAAGACCAAGAGCAACTCGATGAGATCATCCCGACTACGTGTCTGTTGTAACGCCAGCAAAAGTCCCCGCAAGCGTATCCCGACCGATAGTCCGATCGAAGGAACCCCTGAAGAGCTCGATGCGATACGGCTGCACCTGGAAAAAATCAAAAAGCTGTTGCGCGGCTTGTTCGGCTCCATCTACAGCGACGAGCCCGAGAGTTTGCAGGCGCGCGCGGAAGTCGCCGAAATCATCGAACAGCACTTCGACGCAATCGTTTCCGAATGGGAAGAAGCGATTGGGACGATTTTTGGGCTTCCAACCGTCAATCGGGAGCCCGGCGAAGCGAGCCCGGACCTGGTCAATGCACTGATCAGATTCACCGAGCATCTGCGCGATCCCAACAATCTTCAGACCTACGTCCATCTGCGCAAGCATTGCCAGCACGGGATGCTGCACCGCGCGGAACCGTCGCAATTCAATACCATCCACATCGCACTCAAGCAGATCATTCTCAAACACCTTTACGATGGGTCGCGCGGCCGCAAGGGCGACCAATTGCGCGATATCGCGGTGGCCTCGATCGACGAGCGCCGCCTGATGGTGTCGTGGTTCTACATAGAATCGCGTGAAACGGAGCTGCGCGCATCCGAGGAGAAGTATCGCAACCTGATCAACCACGCGCCCGATCCGATGTACGAAATCGATGCGGACACTTTTATCGTCCTCGGCGCTAACTCGGCCGCCGAAAAGCTGCATCGCAAGCTACCAGGCGAGGAGCATTTGCCGCTCATCGGGCGTCCGATCACGGATTTCGTCCCTGAGGAATCGCGCGCGGGCGCCATCGAGCATTTCCGCGACGTGGTTCGCAATGGCGCAGGTCAAGCGCTCGATCTCCGGCTGGGTGCTTTCTTCTTCGACGAGAACTCCTCGCTGATCACCTACGGCAACCAGCGCTTCATCCATTTGATTCTCCGCGATGTCACGCATCGCCGCGAAATGATGGACGAGCTGCTGAAGGCCGAGCGCCTCGCGGCCGCGGGAACCTTCGCCGCGGGCGTCGCGCATGAGGTCAACAATCCTCTCGCCTCGATTTCCTCGCTGGTGCAGTCGCTGCTCTCCGCTGAGGACGATTCGACGCGGCGCACCACGCTGCATACGATTCTTTCGCAGATCACTCGCATCTCGGGGACGCTGAAGGACCTTTTCAACTTCGCGCGACCCTCAACGGTGCAGCGCAAGGCGGTGGACCTCAATCAACTCATCACCGAGACGCTGCGGCTGGCGACCTACAACAAGCGCTTCAACGGCCTGAACGTCGAGCCGCTCCTCGCGCCCGATCTCAACCTGGTCTATGCGGACAACAACGAGATTCAGCAGGTCGTGCTCAACCTGCTGTTCAATGCCGCCGACGCTACCCAGGGCGAGGGCAGCACTATCCGCGTGGTTACGGAAAACTGCCCGCCGAAAAATGGCGAGAAGCAGCGCCACGTCATCATCCGCATCATCGACAACGGCATAGGGATTCCAAAGGAACACCTCAAGCGCGTATTCGATCCGTTCTTCACTACCAAGCCTGCCGGCTCGGGCGTAGGACTGGGGCTCTCGCTATGCCAGCGGATCATCATGGCCAATGGGGGAACGATTCGGCTCGAGAGCCAGATCGGCAAGGGCACCAGCGTGATCATCGCGCTGCCGGTGATGGAATCGATGCAGCATATGGTCGGCATCGCGCCGGCCGCTCAACCTGCTAACTGACTGGGGCAATGGTTTCAGAACAGACCGCATTTTCGCCGGATACCGGCCGCCGCTATCGCGTGCTCGTCGTCGAAGACGAGGCCCTGATGCGCTCCATCATTCTCGACCTGATGCGCGGGGAGGGCTACGAGGTCGTCGAAGCGCCTTCGGGCGAGGTGGCGTGGCAGATTTTCGAAAAAGAGAAAATCGACCTTGCGATTCTCGACTTGAATCTAAGCGGCGGGAGCAGCGGCCTCGACGTGCTCAAGAAGATGCGCGACGTCGATAGCGAGGTGATGGCGATTATCGTAACCGCCTACGCGAGCGTTGAATCCGCGGTGCAGGCATTGCAGCAGGGCGCTTACGACTACATCACCAAGCCGTTCGCCAACGATCATCTGAAAAACCAGGTGCGGCACGCGCTCGAAGCCAAAGCGCTGTTCAAGGAAAACCACTTCTTGCGCCGTGAACTGCGCGAGAAATATCGTTTCGAGAACATTATCGGAAAGGGCGACGCGATCGAGTCGGTTTTTCGCATCATGGAAAAGGTTGCACGCACCGATTCCAGCGTACTCATCACGGGAGAATCGGGAACCGGGAAGGAACTGGTGGCGCGCGCGATCCATTTCACCTCGGAACGCGCCAACGGACGCTTTCTGCCGATCAACTGCGGCGCACTTCCGGAAAATCTGCTCGAGAGCGAACTCTTCGGCTACAAGCGCGGCGCTTTTACCGGCGCGATGAACGAGAAGATCGGACTGCTCAAGGCGGCTGACAAAGGCACGGTGTTCCTCGACGAGATCGGCGACATGCCGGCGGCGCTGCAGGTCAAGCTGCTGCGCGTGCTGCAGGAGCGCGAGGTCTATCCGCTCGGCTCCAACGATCCGGTCTCATTCGACGTGCGCGTGCTGTGCGCGACGAACAAAGACCTCGAAGCCGAGGCCAAGGCCGGCCGTTTTCGCGAGGAACTCCTCTATCGCATCAACGTCATCACGATAAAGCTGCCGCCGCTGCGCGAGCGCAAGGACGACATCCCGCTTCTGGCGAGTCACTTTCTGAAGAAGTTTGAGCGCTCGCTCGCGCGCGGTGGGATGCGCTTTTCCAAGGGCGCGATGAAGCTGCTGCTGAGCTATGCGTGGCCGGGTAATGTTCGCGAACTCGAGAACACTATCGAGCGCGCGGCGATCCTCGCCGAGACCGATGTCATTCACTCGCACGATCTGCCGGACAAACTGCGCACCAACGCATTGCCGCCCGGCGCGGAGATGGACGGCGGCAACGCGACCTTGGAAGATCTCGAGCGCGAGCACATCAAGCGCGTGCTGGGCAAGGTTGAGGGGAACAAGGATCGCGCCGCGCAGATGCTCGGCATCCACGTTTCAACGCTGTATCGCAAGATGCAGCGCTACCGGCTCGACGGCCCCGGCGAATCGGTTCCGCTCCCCCAAGCCCGCCTCGCGTAGTCGCTATCTGGTCGCCGCGGCCCGGTGGCGCCGATAGCGGCGAATGAGCGCATTCGTCGAGCTGTCGTGTTTGAGGGCCGGTTCAGTCACCGCCTCGAGCTCCGGGATGATATTCTTCGCCAGCACCTTGCCAAGCTCCACGCCCCATTGATCGAATGAATCGATGCGCCAGATCGCGCCCTGGGTGAACACGCTGTGCTCATAGAGCGCGACCAGCTTGCCGAGTGATTCGGGAGTCAGGCGCTCGCCGAGGATCGTCGTCGAGGGACGATTGCCCTCGAACACCCGATGCGGCGCCAATGCGTCGGGAGTGCCTTCGGCCTTCACCTGCTCGGCCGTTTTGCCGAATGCGAGCGCCTCGCTCTGCGCCAGGACATTGGCGATCAAAATGTTGTGATGATTGAGGAGATGGTTGAGCGGCTTTGCGAACGCGATGAAGTCGCACGGAATCACCTTGGTCCCCTGATGAATCAGTTGGTAGAACGAATGCTGTCCGTTGGTGCCCGGTTCGCCCCAAAAAATCGCGCCGGTTTGATACGTGATCGGCGCGCCCTCGAGCGTGACGTGCTTGCCGTTCGATTCCATCGTGAGCTGCTGCAGATAGGCCGGAAAACGTTTCAGATATTGCTCGTAAGGCAGCACGGCGGCGGTTTGCGCGCCGAAGAAGTCGTTGTACCAGACGCCGAGCAGACCCATCAGG
>JBGPMZ010000275.1:0-4659 GCA_041487255.1 Binataceae bacterium (SeqCode)
CGGAGATTTGATCGCCACGCATTGTCCGGTGGTCAGGTACACCGGTCTCGCCGCAGCCTTGGCGAAGTATTCGTCGACCGCGGCCTTCGCACCCCCGCAGGTGCGAAAACCATAGTCGTCGTAAACGATCACGCCGCCCGGGCTCAGCCGTGGGAAAATGAACTCGGTGGCGACCAGTACCGACCGATAGAGATCGGCGTCGATGTGCGCGAAACAAAACCACTGGTCCTGAACCTTGGCCACGGTCTTCTCGAAGAGGCCACGATGGATCGCGACGCCGGCCGCGCGGTCGAGCAGCTCGCGCACCGCGGCCTCCGATGTATCGGCGAGGTCGCCTTCGCGATGATGGTTATCCTTCGCCGGGTTCGCTTCCGGCAGGCCCGCGAACGAATCGAACAGATGCAGCGTCCGATCCGGCGCGCGCGACAGAAGGTGATCGCGTAGCAGAAGCGCTGTCCCGCCTCGCCACACCCCGAACTCCGCGACCTCGCCGTCGGCGGCGAGCGCGAAGTCGAGCCATTGCAGGAGCATGAACATGCGGTCGGGTGAGACCAGCGAATGGCGGCGCGGACGCTCGATGGCTGCTCGAATTTCCGCGCTCTCCAGCCACGGCTGAATGCTCGGCGACTTAGAATGTCCGTTGCGCAGGCGCGTCACCTCGAAGCCCGCCAGATTGAAGATGGAGTGCGCGATGTCCTTGATGATGCGCATCTCAGGAAGGCGGTTTGCGCAAGATCACCTCGAGCGAGTACTCGCCGTCGCTATGCGTCAACGGCTCGACGATGGTGTGGCCGTCGGCGCATCGGCGCGCGCAAACGACGGCCGCATCCGGAATGACTTTGTGGATCAAGGGCAGCAGGCCAACCGTATCGGGAGGCTCGTCGCGATGGAGGAGGAAGAAGCGCCGGTGGTCAGGATTCCATCGCGACGGCAGGGTGAGTTGTTTCTCATACAAGTCGCGGTCAGGAACGAACAGGATCAGATGGCCGCCCGATTTAACCACCCGATACCAGATGCGAAGCGCCGTGGACGCATCGGCGACGTGCTCGAGCGTGTGCGACGAGTATACGAAGTCGAGTGATTCGTCATCGATTCCATCGAGGCGTTGCGCGTCGCCATGCTCGAGGTCCCATCCGACGCAATTGTTGCTGAGCAGATCGCCGCCATAGCCGATATCGAGACCGCGGCCGCCGCAATACTTCTCAAGGAAGCCTTCGCGAAGCCGCCGTGCGCGCGCCTTCGCAGTCTCTCCCGCATACGGGGGACGTCCGACCGCGCGATACTTGATGAGGCGCGCCTGCGATCGCACTTCCTGCAGGAGCAACCACAGTCCGGGCGGCGCGGCGCGCCTCAGCCCCGCTTTGAGTCGATGCGGAACCCGCGCCGCGACGACTGAAGGCGCGGGATTCATTTAATCGCGACCAGCGCGATTTCTTCGCCTGCGTTGCGATCCAAATGCAGCGCCAGGTTTTCACCATACTCGACCAGGCGCCCGAGGGTGCGGCTTCCATCGATGCGAGGAAGCATTGCGGCCGCCGTGCGGACCTCCGTAACGACGCGCACTTCGTCAAAGCCCGCGGCAAACGCCAGCGTACTGAGCGCATGAGGCGTGAAGATCTGCAGATGACGCGGCGGATCGAGAAAGGGCCATCGCGATCCGAGCAGCCGATGACCGAGACTTCGGGCGTTGGGCGTCGCGATCACGAGCCGGCGTCCCGGCTTGAGGATTCGCCGCACTTCCTTGAGGAGCTGCAATGGCTGATGGAGGTGTTCGATGACGTGGCTCAGCACGACTGCGTCGAAAGTCGCGTCGGGAAATTTCTGCTCGTGCAGCGATCCCATTCTCACCCGTAAGCCCTTATGTCGGGCTACTTCGACAGCGGCCGAGTCGAAGTCGAGTCCTTCCGCCTGCCATCCCAGCGAACACATTCTTCCGAGCAGCTCGCCGCTGCCGCATCCGAGATCGAGCATCCGTCCGCGCGGTTGGTAGGGAAGAAACTTGAGCGGAAAATCCGTGTCGGCACGCCGCGTGGGATCGAGATACGCGAGCATGCCGAGCATGCGCATGCACCAATTAATTTCGCGATCGGTGTATCCCAGCTGTGCGGATACGTAGGCGCGCTTGATCGATTGCAACGACGCCCTGACCACGCCGTGCGACGAGGCGCGTTCCTTTGCGCCCGCACCATCGTCGTCGTGTGTGTAGTAGTCACGGTAGGCCATCCAGATATCGCATTCGAGCGGCATCGGATTGAGCCACAGGGTTGCGCATTGCGGCCGGGAACATTGCGCGAAATTCCAGCGTCCGGGAGATGCGAAAAATCGGTCGGTCAGTTCCTCGTACATCGCGATGCCAGGCGCGCGACAAACCACGCACTGAGGCATCGGAGCGGTGCGAATCGAATGGTGGAAATCGCTCTCCGCGAATTGGGAGAAACTCGCCATCGCTAGTCCGCCGTCCTTCCCAATGCAGGGCCCCGCAGCGACGGAACGAGTCTCAGAATTCGCGAGCGTTCTCGGCCGTCGAGCAGAAAGCGCCAGGCGACGACGCTCGTTACCGCCGAGAGGCCGCAGAGAAAGATCGCTTTGGCGCGCACGTCCGGCACCAACGCTCCAATCGCAATCAGAGCCAGCGCGAGTATCAGTGACGCGCAGGCACCGGCGATTTCCCTACGCGACACCACGATGAATCGTGACGCCATCGCAAAAATCACGACATTCTCGAGCAGCAGACGGCCGCTCCAGGTGAACGCCGCTCCGGTCAGTCCGAACTTGCGAACCAGGATCCACATCATCAGCGCGTAGAACGGAAAATCGACCAGATGGATCTTCGCGGCGAGGTCGGGGCGATGCGCGCCGTGCAGTAGCGCCAGCGGAATCCACGAGAGTCCGGTAGCGAATGCACCCAGCGCCAGGATCTGAAGAACTACGGCGCTTTGTGCGGCAAATCGCCGGCCGATCCAGAGCGACATGATCTGTGGCGCGAAGGCGACCACGGCGGCGCACAACGGGCACAGGACGAGTGCGACCAATTTGAGAGCGCGTGTGAATAGCGCAGGGACCGCCGCGGGTGCGACCGCGAACGATCGCGCAAAGGCCGGAAACATCACGCCCGAAACCGCCGCCGGCAGGATAAAGCTCTTGCTGATGATTTCCATCGGAACCGAGTAGGCGGTCAGCGCCGCCATCGACAGCGATGCCCCGATCATGAAGCGATCGAGATAAACCGTCATGGGCGTGATCACGCTGGAGACGGTGATCCACGCGCCGAAACCGAGCAGCGGCGGCGCGCACGCAGGATCGATGCGAAAGTGGGATCTCAAGTCCGCAACGGTGCGGAGAGTCGCGGTGAAGTAAATCAGAAAGAACACCCCGCGATTCACCATCAGCGCCGCGATCAGCCACGCGAGGCTGTGGGTAAAGGGCAGCATCAGGACCGGCGCGGCGAACGACAGGATTCCGCTTGGGGTGCGGATGAGGTTCAACAGATCGAATCTGTCGGCGGCGGTCAGCGCAGCGCGCAACCCCGAAGTGCCGATCAGTATCGGCAATCCGAGCGCGATCAGATAGAAGCCGGCGAGTGTTTCACCGTGGAGGGCGGGAGGAATCTTCAACGCACTGCCGGTCAGCCACGGCGCAATCATCCCGAGCGTGACACCGGCGGCGACGCCCAGCGCAAGCATCATCGCGAGCGCGGTCCAGAAAAGCGAAGCGGCTTTCGCGCCGCATCCGATGCTCAACTCCTGCGCCATCGCCTTGGTCAACGCGCGGCCCAGCCCGAAATCGAACAGGCCGAAATATCCCGCGATCATCCACGACAAAGTCAGCACACCGAAACGATCTGCGCCGAGGCGATGCACCAGTACCGGAATCGCGACGACCGCGGCGAGCACCGGCAGCGATTCGCCAATCAAATTCCACGCAAGGTTGATGGCCAAGCCTCGGCTTGCCGCGGAGGCGCGATCGTATGGTGGTGTGGTCACTGGGCCAAGAGGCTTTCAGTTGTCAGCGATTCGACAAATGAGGCATCTGATCGCGCGCGAGGTTCAGGCGCGCGTCAACATCGTTAAGAAGATAGCCGGGTTCGACGAAGAGACCGAAGCTTGCATGGGTTGCGTGATCGGGAACGTCGGGACGCGCGAGATTCAGGTTCACGAAATTGTAGGAGAGAGTCAGACCCGCCATCGCCAGTAACATCGGCTTCCGATCGCGCATCGCGATCCCGGCCAGAATCAGCATGAACGGCAGGATCGGGAGCAGATAGGCGCGCTGCACCGGAATTTCGAAAAACAGCACTTCGAAAATGAAAACGATCGATACCGACAGCACGATGATTTTCGAGAACTTGCGATTGTTCCAGAGCAGTTCGCGAGCCACCATCGGCGCGACCGCGAGCAGGAAGATCGCCGCCGGCAATCCCCAAAAGTAAACGTTCTTATAGATAAAGCGGCCGAGATGGCCGCCCACGGTCCATGCACCTAGGTCGTAGGTGAGAAACCTGAACGAGTTTCCTGATGCGATAAACTCGGGAACGTACAATGATGCGCCGATTGCGGTTGCGAGCGCCGCAGTTGTCCAAATCTTCGCGTCGCGCGGCCGCTCGAACAGTCCCCATAACAGGAGCGGACCCGCCAAAAATATCGAGGAGAGCCGAATTCC
>JBGPMZ010000276.1:0-4654 GCA_041487255.1 Binataceae bacterium (SeqCode)
CTTTCAACGATGGTGGCATGCGGATGCTCACTCGAATGCTGAAGTGACACGCCATCCATAGGCGCATCCGAGGTTCTTCGGCGACGCAAGCTTGCCTCAGAATGACAAAAGGAGAGCACGGCGCGGGGATAACAAGGCGGCAGGCACTTCGCGCGCCACGGACTCCTCGCGACCCGGCGCGGCACGGGCGCAATCAGCATCATCGCGCGCGGCCGAGTCGCTCCAGCAACGCGCGGCGCATCACCCCCGGCGGCGGCGCGACGCGATTGAACAGCTCGAAAGCAAGTTCGCCCTGATTTATCAGCATCCCCGCGCCGTCAGCATTAGGACGGCCGAGCTCGATGGCCTCGCGCAGAAACGGCGTGGCGTCGGCGCGATAGATGGCGTCGTAGAAAAAACACTTCGGCGTGGTCGCGGCATAGTCGAGCGGCGCGAAGGCGCCGGTCGTGAGTCCCATCGAGGTCGCGTTCAGCACCAGCGCGGCGTCGGCCAGAAGCGCGGCATCGGTCAGAGCGTCGAGGCCGCGCGCCGCCAGCTCGATGCGGCGAGAGGAGTTCGGAGAATGGAAACGTCGCGCCAGATTCAGCGCGCGCGCGCGGGTGCGATTGGCCACCACGATTCGCGCGGCGCCCATCCTGGAGCATGCGAGAATCGCGGCTGCGGCCGCCCCTCCCGCGCCAATCACGATCGCGAGGCGCGAGCGAACCTCGACTCCGAGCGCGCGCAGATCGCGCTCCAGCCCGCGCGCGTCGGTGTTGTCACCTCGCAACTGGCCGCGATGATCATTGACGATGCAATTCGCCGCGCGCAGCAGCTTCGCCTCGGCGCTCAGGTTCTTGAGCATCCGCGCCGCGGCTTCCTTGTGCGGGATGGTGAGATTGACGCCGAGAATCCCCAGCGCGGGTATTGAATGCATGGCGGCGCGGAAATTTTCTCGCGTCACATGGAACGCGAGATAGACGCGATCCATCCCGAGCGCCGCATATGCGGCGTTGTGCATCGTGGGCGACATCGAATGCTCCACGGGATCGCCGAAGACGGCGGTAACACCGATGCGTCCGCTTATCGAAATGGGCGCGCGAGGAATGTTCGGCGAACCGCCCGCGAGAGGTTTTTCCGTCGCCATTTACTTGAGGCTCTTGGCGGCCGCGCGAACCTCCTCGGCGGTGAAGACCCATCGATACTGGAGGCCCGCCTTCGCAAACGCCTCGGCAGCGCCCTCGCCGCGCTCCACGATGGTAAGCGCATGCGTGACGTCGCCGCCCGCCTCGCGCACCGCCGCGAGCGCCTGCAAGGTCGAACCGCCGGTCGTGATCGTATCGTCGACCATCGCGGTTTTGACGCCCTTGCGGAACGCGCCTTCGACGAGCTGCTGCAGGCCGTGCGGCTTGGTTTCCTTGCGCACGAAAAACCCACGCAGGTCGACGCCGTGGCGATACGCCGCCGCGATTGCCGCATCGGTCACCGGAAGCGCTCCGGCCGCCATCCCGCCGAGCTGCGCGACGCCGGCGGCCTGCGCGAGTTCGAGTATCGCCTCACCGGCGAGATATGCGCCAAGCGGGAGATAGAGGGTGCGCTTGCAATCGATGTAGTAGTTGGAGGCGCGGCCCGAGGCGAGTGTCAGTTCGCGCTCGAAGTAAGACTCGCGCGCGAGTAGATTGAGCAGTTCCATGCGTTCCGAGGGCTTCATAGTCACGGAATCTTATCGGAAGGCACGGTCGTTATGTAAAGATAGCGACATCGCTTGTTCACAGCGCCGGAACTCCGCGGTATCTCGGAAGGTTACTATCAGTAGATGCAACGCGCACCGCACATTAGCGGAGTCGGGACCGCCCTTCCCGAAAACTATGTCTCGCAAGACGAACTCACCGCCGCGCTGCGTCAATTGTGGATGCAGCGTTATGGCGATGTCTCTCGCTTCGATCGGTTGCAGGGCGCGCTCGGAATCCAGGGGCGCTACCTGGCGCTGCCGATGCGCGACTACTACGCGATCGATTCATTCGCCAAGGGCAACGATGCGTGGTTGCGCGTGGCGCCCGAGCTGGCGGAGGCCGCCTCGCGCAAAGCTCTCGAGCGCGCCAACCTGGAACCTCGCGACATCGATCACCTCTTCTTCGTGACCGTCACCGGGATCGCGACGCCCACCGTCGATGCGATGTTGTCGAATCGGCTTGGGATGCGCCGCGACTTGAAGCGCACGCCCATATTCGGGCTCGGATGCGGCGCCGGAGCAGCGGGCCTCGCGCGGACCGCCGACTACGTGCGCGGATTTCCTGGTGACGTGGCGCTGCTGCTCTCGGTCGAATTGTGCTCGCTCACGCTGCAGAAGGACGACCTCTCGGCGGCGAATATCATCGCCTCGGGGCTGTTCGGCGACGGCGCGGCGGCGGTGATTGTGTCGGGCGCCGATCGCGTCGATGGCGCAACGCCGCGCATCCTCGCCAGCCGCTCGGTTCTTTATCCCGACACCCAGCGCATCATCGGATGGGACGTGGTCGACGGCGGATTCAAGATCGTGCTCTCTCCTCGCCTGACCGAACTCGTGCGCAGCAACATCGCGCGCGAAGTTGACGATTTTCTCGATTCATCAAATATACAGCGCGGCGACATTCGCCATTGGATCGCCCATACCGGCGGTCCCAAGGTGCTCCGCATCCTCGAGGAAGAACTGCACCTGCCCGGCGCTGCGCTGGCGCGCTCATGGCGCTCGCTCAAGACCACCGGCAATCTCTCTTCGGCCTCGGTGCTGTTCATGCTGGAGGACATGGTCAACTACAGTGAGGCAAAGCCGGGAGACCTCGGCGTCATGATCGCGATGGGCCCGGGCTTCTCGGTCGAGCTGGTTCTGTTCGGATGGTGATTTCCGAGCGCGCGTATCTGCTGCTGCTCGCGCTGCTGGCAGGCGAACGCGTCTTCGAACTCTACCTCTCGCAGCGCAATGCGCGCCGCGCTCTTGCTCATGGCGGAATCGAAGTTGGGCGCGGTCACTATCGCATCATGGTGGCGATGCACACGCTGTTCCTCGTCTCGTGCGCAACCGAATCCATCCTGATAACTCGTACGATTTCACCGATCGTTTCCGCGCTCGCGCTCGCGGGAGCCCTCCTGGCGCAATTGCTTCGATATGCCGCGGTGGCGACGCTCGGCGAGCGCTGGAACACGCGGATCATCGTGATTCCCGGCGCCGCTCCCGTCACCCACGGGCTGTATCGATGGATGCGCCATCCGAACTACGTCGCGGTGGTGATTGAGATCGCCGCCCTTCCGATAATCCGCGGATGCTGGATCACGGCCGTCGTATTCACGCTCGCAAATGCGCTGGTCCTCGCGACACGAATTCCCGCCGAAGAACGCGCGCTCGGCGCGAACTACTCGCAGGCGTTCGGCGGCGTGGCCAGGTTCTTCCCTCATCTTCGCGGCGGCTGATCTTCCGCGTCGCCCGCGCGATCGCGAGTTGCTATCATCGCGCGATGTTCTTCGCACCCTTCCTCGCCTTCTATGCGCTGATTTTCGTCGGCCTACTATTTGTATGGTTGATGTTCGTCTGGGTCGGCGTTATCAGCAACGTTTTCCAGGCCCTGGGATTGCCGCCGACCCTCGCCTTCATCGCGCTGCTGATGAGCTTCATCGGCAGCTACGTCAATCTTCCGCTCAGCGCGGTCGAAAGCGGGAACGCGCAATTGCCCGAAGTGGTAAAGCATTTCGGGATGCGCTACCGGATTCCAGTTCGCTACCGGACGGGAAGAACCACCATCGCGATCAATGTCGGCGGCGCCATCGTACCGATGCTCATCTCCCTATACGTGCTGAGTCACTTTCCTGACGTTACTTTCTCCGCGGCGATCGGAACTATCATCGTGGCTATAGTGGTGAACCGTTTTGCGCGGCCGATTCCCGGAATGGGCATCGCGACGCCGATGTTCGTGCCGCCGATTGTCGCGGCAATTTGCGGATGGTGGCTCGGCAGTCACTATGGCGCTCATCATGCCGATGCGGTCGCCTACGTGAGCGGCGTGATCGGCACGTTGGTCGGCGCTGACCTGATGAATCTCCGCAAGATTAGCGGCCTGGGAGCACCGGTCGCATCGATCGGCGGTGCGGGCACCTTCGACGGAATCTTCCTGACCGGGATCGTCGCGGTCCTTCTCGCCTAGACCGATTCGATCCAGCTACGCCGGTTTGAACTTCACCAGCGTGTGATCCTTGGTCACGTCGTCGAAGACCACCGTCACCGGCATCCCGACCTTGAGCTGATCCTGCGCCACCGTCATGTTAGTTGTCATCCGCGGGCCTTCATCGAGTTCCACGATCGCGAGCACATAGGGCGCGTCCGCAAATGACCGCGTCGAGGCGCGATACACAGTCGTGTAGCTGTAGAGCTTGCCGCGTCCGCTGACCGGCTGCCAGGAGAGCTGATCGGAGAAGCAGTTGGGGCATCGATCGCGCGGATAGTAGATGAACTGACTGCAGGCGCCGCACTTCTGCAGCTTGAGTTCGTGCCTTTTCGCCGCCTCCCAGAACGGGCGGCTGCTGGGCGTAGGTTTCGGAAGCGGTTTGAAATATTCGCTCATGATCGTCGCTCCAGAATCAGGCTGGCCTGTTCACTCATGATGCCGCCGTTGCCGTTGACGTAAGCGAGGCTCGCGTTTTTCAC
>JBGPMZ010000277.1:0-4651 GCA_041487255.1 Binataceae bacterium (SeqCode)
AGGGTCTCGGTGGAGTTCCCGACGGCGCTACCGTCGATGCCGAGGGGAATCTGTGGTCGGCGATCGCGGGCGGCGGGAAGATCGTTTGCTACAAGCCCGATGGCTCGATCGCGCGGACCATCGAGTTTCCGGTTCCGATCGTTACCAGCGTGATGTTCGGTGGCGACAACCTCGACGTGATGTATGTAACTTCGATTGGCGAGAAGATCCTCGGCATGGAACCCGGCCCCGACGGCGGATGCCTGTTCCAGGTCACGGGACTCGGCGTCAAGGGCAAACCGGAACCGCGCTTCGCCGGCTGAGAGCTACTTCACATCGATGGAACGATGCTCGCGCAGCGACTGTTGCGTGGCGAGCGAGAGCTTCAGCGCCGTTAGGGCATGCTCCGCGGACAGTAGGGCGGGGGCGGCCTCTCCGCGGACGCAGGCCACGAAGTGTCGCAGCTCCTTTTCGTAGGGATTGTGCCCGGCGACGGTGACAGCTTGCGCGGATCCCTGCTGAGGAAAAAATGTGAAGGTGATTTTGGGCGGACCATCTTCGAAGACAGTATCGAGCTCGAAGGCGCCTCGTTCGAACACCACTCGATAACCCGCGGAAAAAGGAAAGCTTGCCGGCATGATCCCGCTCGCCAATACCGTCGCGGCGACGGAGCCTTCGTAGTCCAGCACCGCAGAGATTTCTCCGGGAGTCCCGCTCTCGGTGTTGACGGCGGTTGCCGTCACCCGACGAGGACGCCCCAGCAGCCACTGCACGAAATCGAAGTCGAAGGTCATGAGTTCCGTCGAGGGGTCGCTGTAGTGATCTTTGTGATCGGGCGCGCCCGCACGGAGATACGAGCCAAGCCGATAAGTCACGACGCTCAATATCTTGCCGAGTTCGCCCGAAGCCGCGATGCGATAGATGTGTTCGTAGTGCGCCGCCGATCGGAGCAGCAGGCCGACCAGCAGAACCTTTTTCGATTTCCGCGCCGCCTCGATCATCGCTTCCGCATCCTCCAGTCGCAGCGCGAACGGAGTTTCGCAGAAAACGTGCTTGCCTTGTTCCAGCGCCGCCACTACGAACTCGCGATGATTGGCCGACGGCACGCATACGTCGATCGCGTCGATAGATCGATCCTTGACCAGCTCGGATGGATCGGCGACCGCCTTCGCGTTGCAGATTCTTGCGGCCACTTCCGCGCGCTCGAGGTTTCGGCTGAAAACGCCGGCGACTTCGACGCCCTCGATTTCGCGGAAACAATCCGCGTGCTCGGAGCCCATCGCACCCGCACCCAGGATCGCTACTTTGACTTTTGACTCCGACATTGTTTCCCTATGAGCCGGCGAAAAGGAGACGTGATGATCAAACTTGTATATGTAATCCGCAAGCGCGCCGATGTTTCCGAAAAAGAGTTCCACGAGTATTGGCTCACGAATCACGCGCCGTTGGTGCGCAGCTTCGCCAAGGCGATGCACGCGAAGAAGTATGTGCAGAGCCATACCATCATGGAGGAGGCGGGCAAGAATTTTCGCGCCTCGCGCAAGATGGGCGAGCCCTACGACGGCATCACCGAGGTATGGTGGGACAGCTTCGAGGAGATGACGGCCGACCCGCAGAATGCGCAGCGCCTTGAGGCGGGCAGGGCGCTGCTTCAGGATGAGGCGAAGTTCATCGACTTCGCGCGCTCATCGATCTTCCTGACCGAGGAGCACGAGATCTTCGACTACACAAAGTGAGCCCGGGTCGAGGTTGCCCGGCGATGTGCGCCTAGGCGCTCTCGCCAACTTTCGGTTCGTATTCGAGTTTCAGATCGTGACTAAGTTTGAGGTCGCGGCCATCGCGCGTATGCGCGAAGGCTGTCAGTTCAAAGGTTCCCCATCCGGCCGTTTCGATTGGAAATCCGCCTTCGCGCTGCGTGACGATGCGAACCGGTTGCGGGAAGGTGGGATGCAACACGTACTTCACTGACTCGACCTGGTTCAGGTCGCCGGTGCCGCCGTCGTCGACGAAGGCCACCCACTTCCACTTGTCCTCGCCTTCGTATTCCCATCTATTGCGCAAGCGAAGTTTCGGGTCCATTTGAAACAAACTCCGAAGACTACCCTATCAGAATGCGATTCCTTCTACACATCCCGGATGTGATCCGTCGGGCTCGCAACGGAAAGTAGTCGCGGCTCAGAATAGTTCCCGAGACTGCTTCCAGGATTGTTTGGGTGATGCATCGGCCATCGGGTCCTCCGCGTCGCCCCTGGGACTTGGCTGGCGGCTGCGCGATCCTGGTCCCGACGCGCGTGGAAATCTGCTAGGGTGCGGCAACCGCACGATGACAGACGCAGCACCAGCAGCGCCGAGCGTAAGCCTCGCGAGACTCTTCTATGTTTTCCTTTACGTTGGAGCGACCAGCTTCGGCGGAGGCGTGGTTGCGTATCTGCGCGAGCATCTGGTGGTGCGGCAGAAATGGCTGGATGAGGATCATTTTCTCGCCGCGCTCGAAATCGGGCAGACCATTCCGGGCCTGGTGTCGACCAATGTCAGCGTGATCGTCGGTGGACGCCTGCGGGGCGCGAAGGGAGCCATCGTGTCGGCATTGGGGATGACGCTCCCGGGCGCCATCTCGGTTTTCGCGCTGGGACTCCTGTATGCGCGATTCCACTCCAATCCGGAGGTGCGCGCGATGCTCCATGGGGTGGGCGCTGCCGCCGTCGGCCTGATCCTCGCGGTAACCCTGCAGATCGGTTCGCGCGCGCTGAGGAAGGGGTGGGATATCGCCATTCTGCTGGCGGCGTTCCTGTCGGTGGGCGTATGGCACGTCTCGTTGGTGCCGGTGCTGGTGGTCCTCGCGCCGATCGCGATTCGCCTCAATCGTCCCGACCCTGGCGTCCTCGCCGAGTATAACGCGCGGCAGAGCACCGCTGCGAAGGCGTCGTCATGAACAATCTGGTTCGCATGGTCAATGTATTCGCGCTGCTTTCGCTCCTCGCAGTGGGCGGCGGCACCGCCGTGCTCCCCCAGATGAAGCACGAGGTGGTGACCGAGCATCATTGGATGACCGACGAGCAATTCGCCGACGTCTACAGCCTCGGACAACTCGCGCCCGGACCCAACATGAACATGGTGACCGTGATTGGGTACCATGTCTCGGGCATCGCGGGCGCAATCCTGGTGCTGATGGCCTTCTATCTGCCGTCATGCACCCTGGTCTTCTTCGCCTCGAGAATGTGGGACCGCTTCGAGGGCTCGCCGTGGCGCGACGGGGTGCAGCGCGGGATGGCGCCGATAACGGTGGGCCTGATGCTGTCGGGGGTATACGCGATTGGGCGGACCGCAACCTTTAATCTCGATCATTCAGCACGCCACAATTTGACTACCATTGCGATCACCTTGATAGTGACCGTGGTCCTGATGCGCCGTCATGTGAATCCCGCGCTGCTGGTGCTGGCCGGCGGCGCGGTCGGATGGTTCGCGTTGCGCATGGTCTGATAACTGACGGGTGATCGGCTACCGCATGGCTCCGCAAAATGGCTCCCAAGGAAGATCAAATCCCACAAATTCCCGACCTCAAGCCCGGGACCTATAGCGATGGGGGTCCGCTCGACGAGGTCCACTATCTCGAGTGCAAACTCATCCTCAAGCCGGACAGGTTTACCTCGGTGCCGAGCTTCCATGAATACGCGAAGCTGGTGCGCCGCGCCGCCGAAGAGAACGATGTCGAGTTCTCGAGCGATGAGGTCAAGGACGCGCGCCCGCGCATCCGGGAAGTCGTCTTCCTGGATACCAAAGATTTTTCCCTTTACAACCACGCATTCATCTTGCGCCGGCGCGTTGCCTACCAGGATGGATTTCCGGTCGGCGATCCGGAGGTGGTCTTCAAGTTTCGCCATCCCGACTTGCAGACGGCCGCCGAGACCGACGTGCGGCCGACCCTCGCGAGCGGTTACCGGATCAAATTCAAGGCCGAGGCGTTGCCGCTCAAGGACCACATCGGCGGGTTGCGGATGCTGTATTCGCATAACGTGGAATTCGGCCTGCGCGCGACGCAGGACGAGGGCAGCGTGTCGCTGAGCACGATCGCTGCGTTGTTCCCGGTGTTGGCTACCTTGCGCAAGTCCGGCGGGAAGAAACTCAACCTGGTCAATCACACTATCGTAGAAGAAGTCCTGCAGGATTTCGGCGAGCTGGACTTCGGCAAGGGCGTAACGGCGAAATCCAATGCGTTGCTATGGCGCGAGCGCGGCGACCACAAGCTGCTGGTGGGCGAGTTTTCCTTCGAGGCCAAGTTCAAGCACAAAGATGAGCTGCATGAGAAGGCCATCGAGCGCAGCAAGAAATTTTTCACCTCCCTGCAGGAAATCGGGCGCGATTGGGTATCGCTCGGAACCACCAAGACCGGGGTGGTTTATCGCTTCAAGGGAAATCCTCCGCAATCGCACGAGTAGGATAGCCCGTCGGAAATATGGGCTACCTGCTTTCTTTGCTCAATGCCTGCGAGGTGGCCAGCCACCGCTCTACGATGCTTCTTGCCAGTGTGGTGTGGCCGACGCCGCGCCGCTTCGCAACTTTCTTGAGCGTAGCCAAGTCGTCCTTGTAGAGACGCAGAGCGATCTGTTCCGTGCGCGCCGGTCTAATCTTGAGATCAAGGTCTCGCAGATCGTCAGCAAACTCTTCGACGCTG
>JBGPMZ010000278.1:0-4619 GCA_041487255.1 Binataceae bacterium (SeqCode)
AGGCCATATAGATGCACGGGCAGTATTACCTGCTTGTGCGGTTTGCCGTTGCGGTTCTTGTGTGTCTCGAGATAGCGGCGCACCGCCTCGGGACTTAGATTGCAGGTTTCGGGATCGACGTCAGCGAACACCGGCTTGGCGCCGGTCTGGATGATGCTGGCGGCAGTCGCGATAAAGGTCATCGGAGTCGTGATGACTTCGTCACCGGGGCCGACTTCGAGGGCCATCAGTGCGAGGCGCAGCGCGTCGGTGCCGGAGCCTACTCCGATGACGTGAGGCACCCCGAGGAACTCGGCGAACTCGTTTTCAAAAGCCTCGACGTGCGGGCCGCCGATGTAGGCGGTATTCTTATGAATCTCCGCCAACTCGCGATCCAGACGCTCGCGGATCTCGTCGTTCATTGCGGCAAGATCGACAAACTTAACCGACATTCTGACTTCCCCTTTTCTCTGCCACGCCGTTTTCCGCGAGCATCAGTCTGCGCACCCGCGCCGGATGACCCGCGACCACCGCATAAGGCGGCACGTCGTGAGTGACCAGCGCACCCGCGCCGACCATCGCTCGCTCTCCGACCGTGACTCCGCACATGATGATGGCGCCGCTTCCGATCGAGGCGCCTTCACGAATCCTGGTCTCTTCCAATTGCCAATCGCTTTCGGTTTGCGGTGAGCCATCGTCATTGACGGCGCGCGGAAGCCGGTCGTTGATGAAGACCACGCCGTGCCCGATGAACACGCCATCCTCGATGACCACTCCTGAGCAAATGAACGTATGGCTGGATATTTTACAGCGGCTGCCGATGCGCGCCTGCTTCTGAACTTCGACGAAGGCGCCGATGCGGGTATCGTCACCGACTTCACACCCGTAAAGGTTCACAAACGGCGCCAGCCGGACGTTCTCGCCGAGCTTCACATCGTCGGCCACACAGACATTTGCCGGGAGCTTGGAACGATCCATGTTTAGACCTCCGGACGCGCCACCGGCACCATCGCGCCGCCGTTCTTGAGCGATAGATTGGCGGCTTCCAGCACGCTCACCACGCGCAGTCCCGAGAGGCCGTCGGTGCGGGGCGACTCGCCGTTGCGGATGCAATCGACAAAGTGCTCGCATTCGAGTTTCAGCGGCTCAGCCTCGTCGATCCGCGGGATCGTCACGTTCCCGTAGCGATATGAGAACTGAAACTCGCCGAAGGTGTCGTAGTACGGCGCCACATCGACGCCCTTGTCGTAGATGCGAATCTTCTCTTGCAGCGCGAGATCATCGTAAACCAGCATCTTCTTGGAACCGACGATGGTGGTGCGGCGGATCTTGTTGGGATCGAGCCAGCTCACGTGGATAAACGCGATAACGTTGCGCGGGAAGTGCAGCGAGAGCATCGCCACGTCCTCGATCCCTTTCTTGTAATGGCTCTGGCCCTGGCAGCTCACCGCTTCCGGGATTCGGCCGCCCATCAACATGAGGATGATCGAGATGTCGTGCGTCGCGAGGTCCCACGCGACGTTGACGTCATGCTGAATGAGTCCGAGATTCGCGCGAATCGAGCTCAGGTAGAACATGTCGCCCAGCTCGCCCGACTCGATGATGTCGCGCATCTTGAGCACCGGCGCGCTGTACTCGAAGGTGTGGCCAACCATCAGCACGCGGCCCTGATCGCGCGCGATGCGCACCAGCTCGGCGGCCTGCGCGGAAGACATCGCGAGCGGCTTTTCCACCAGCACCGACTTGCCCGCCAGCAAAGCTTTCTTGGCGAGCGGAAAATGGGTGCTGACCGGAGTCGCGATAACCAGGCCTTCGATCTCGCGATCGCGGAGAAGATCGTCGAGGTTGCTGGAGCCCTCGACTCCGGCATACAAACCGCGCACGTGATCGCGACGCTTGGGATCGAGATCACACGCGACGATTCGTCGCGCTTGTCCCAGTTGATGAAGATTGCGGACCCAGTTGGGACCCCAATAACCCAGACCGACGACGCCGATGCCGTTAATCTTGAACTTGGCTGCCTCGCGCGCATATCCATCGCGAGGAGCAACGACATCCGTAGAGACGCCGACGGTACCCAGTCTCACCACTTCACTCATGCTCCGAGAAGTCTCCTAAGAGGTTTGGCAACCGGTCTGGTTGCGCCGTTTAGAACCACGCCTGCCACCGGTCGATTCGCGGCTCGCAGTCCGGCCACGGTCGTCGCAAGTTCGCTGCGCTCGGTGTATCCGTAGCGGACTACCAGCAGGATGGGATCATTGGGACGCGCCAACGGCAGCATCCGCGCGTCGAGACGTGGAACGCCAAGGTCGATCACCGCCGCCTGATAGCGGTTGAGCAATCCTTCGAAATCGGCGAGCTGCTGAAGACGCTCATCGTCACTGGAGACCGGGCAGCAGGTCGCGAGGTCGAGCCGCGGCCATTCGGTTGCGCGAATCTGCAGCGAGCCATCGAGAACCAATTCGGGGATCGCACTGCCCGGCGGCACGAAGGTTTGGTGCAGGTTCGGATGACGCAGATGGGCGTCGACACAAATTGTTCGCAGCCCCAGGCGCTGGCTCAGATCGATCGCCAGGGCGGAGGCGACGGTGGTCGCGCCATCACCAGGACGGCATCCGCTAATCAGAAGCCGCACCGAATGATCGATCACCGCCAGCGGCGCAAGCTGTTCCGAGAGGCGTCTAATCGCCTTGGAACGAGCCACCCGTCCTGGTGCATCGTCGAGAATCGGCCGCGGAACCATTCGCCCGGTGCTGCCCGGCTCGCCACCGTTGGAGGTGTTACCGGCGTAGTCGAGCGCCAGTCTGACCTGGGAAGCCTGCTCAACCAGGCTTCGATTTATCGCCTCGTGGTACTTACTCACAAATCACTCGCCCTCGTCGTCGCTCACGTGCTGTTTCGCGAGCCGCACGCCGTTCGGTTTGGATTTGGATTTCGCCGAGGTGACCCTTGGCAAAGGCGCCACGGCCGCATCTTCGGCCGCGGATGCCGTGTAGTCCGGAACCGCGATCGGTGTGGTGGAGGAGCTCGCCTCCTGCGCATTGCCGCTTACACTCAGCGCGGACTGCGGCAACTCCGGGGTTCGCTCGCGGCCGCCGCTCAATTCTTCGGGAATCGGCATGCGACGATTCCATTTGCCCAAGTGCGGAACCAAAGCGATCAGCGCGATCAGCAGACCCGCAAACGCGGCTGCCACCGCGGTGATACCCGGAACCCAGCCCAGCCGCGTTCCGGGGCGCGGGGTCGGATTCTGGTTGGATGAAGCCTTGATCGCGGCAGTAAAGAGATCCTGGTATTCCGCCACCGCGGATTTGGCCATTTTGAGCGTGACTTGCCTGGCACCCTCGGCATAGGCCAGCAGCATCGCGTTGTGGCACAACACGTTTACCCGGCGTGGAACTCCGGCACTGGCGGAGACGATGTACTTCAGCGCCTTGGGGCTGAAGACTTTGGCCGCGGTTCCGCCTTTGGAACGCAACCGATAGTCGATGTACTCGAGGGTTTCGTTCGCATCGAGCGGCACTAACAGCGTGCGCGCCCCGATACGTTCGTTGAACTGGCGCAGGTTGGGCGCCATCAGGCGGCGCAGCAACTCCGGCTGGCCGGCCAGGATCAGTTGCAGTTGACTCTCGCCGGGCCGTCCGTAATTGGAAAGCAACCGGAGGTCTTCCAGCGCCTCATCGCTCAGCCCCTGCGCCTCGTCGAAGATAATTGCGACGCGTTCGGCCGGCCGCAGCCCGCCGAGAAAACCACCGAGTGCATCGAGCATCTCTCCCTTCGACAGACCGACGGCTTCGACGCCGAGCTGGGTCAGGATCAGGCGCAGCACATCGGGAAAGTCGAGCCGGGGGTTGGTCACGTACGCGAGATGCAGACGTTGATACTGGCGCGACAGGAGCGATGCGATGAGGGTGGTTTTGCCGGTGCCGCTTTCACCCGCGAGCACTGAAAATCCACTGCTCTCGTGCATCAGCCCCCATTCCAGCGCCGCCATGCCTTCGCGATGGGTCTGACTCATGTAGACCATCGCCGGCGAGGGCGTGAACTGGAAGGGCGGTCCGTTCAATCCGAAATGCTGGTAATACACAGTTGTTCCTTAGAACTCGTCGCTCAGGACCGCGACGGTCTCCAATCCGGACACTTCAGAAATCGTCGCGGCCGAATAGATCTTCGGGTCGTTTTCTTCTTCGCGGTACGCCGCCGCCACTCCCAGCAGCAGGCCGAGAATCAGCCCGGCCGCGGTATTGAGCGGAACCTTGGGGAATACCGGGCGCAACGGCGCAGTGGCAGGCTGCGCCACACTGACGTTGAGAATCCGGCTCCGGTTGAGTGCTTCGGCGGCGCGCGCTTCCTCGCTCTTGCGGGTATACGACAGATACGCTTCCTTGGCGTTCTGCACCGTGCGCTGGAGCCGATCCAGCACCACCACGCTGCCGGCCATCTCGGTGAGCTGCTGACGGGCGGCGCCGACTTGCTCGGTAATCGAGGCGCGACTCGCTCCAAGTGCGGAAACCTGCGCCTTCGCCTGGTTGAGATTCGAATTGATGGTCACCCAGAGTGGGTTGATGTCGGTGCTCTTCTCGGAAATCTCCAAGTGATCCTCGGTGTCGAGAATTTTCTGGGCGGCGGCGAGTTTAGCG
>JBGPMZ010000279.1:0-4609 GCA_041487255.1 Binataceae bacterium (SeqCode)
CGCCGGACTGGATCCGGTTGCGCGCGAGCAGTTCCTGCAATTCCTCGAACGCCTCTCGCATGATGCGGATGCGCCGTCGTTGGTGCTGGTGACGCATCATGTCGAGGAGATCATGCCGGGCTTTTCGCACGTGCTGATACTCAAGGGTGGGCGCGTCCTCGCCTCGGGCGCGAAGGACCTGGTGATGAGCGCCGACAAACTTTCGCAGGCGTTCGGCGCGCCGCTGCACCTCTCGCAATCGAACGGCCGCTACTCACTGGCGGTAACCGGCAACGCCTCGAAGGTCGTCTGAGGGATAGGTGCAGGTTACGCGGGCGGTGCTTGATCCAAATCGCGCAAACCTCCGAAATGAGGGCTTATGAAGGCACCCGATTTTGCTCATCTCGATCTCAACGTCGCGCGCGCGCGAATCGCCCTCTCGGTGGTCGCCTTGATTTCCATCTACATCGATCCGACCACCGGGCACGGTATCTTCACCATCGATCGCTATGCGCTGGCGACGCTGGGGCTGCATTTCGCTTACGGCGTGACCGCCTACTCGCTCATCCGCCGGCGCATCGCGCCTGACCAGGTGTTCGCCGCGACCACCGCACTCGACATTCTGTTCGCGGCCACGGTGGCGTTCTTCACCGAAGGTCCCACCAGCCCCTCCTATGTCTTCTTCACCTTCGCGATCATCGCGGTGGGATGCCGCACCGGGTTGCGCGCGACGCTCTGGGTGACGTTCGCCAGCGTGTTGCTCTACCTGTTGCTCATCGCGCTGGCGCCGCAAGGCGCGAAGTCGCTCTACCTGATGCGCCCCGCGTACCTGGCGATCATCGGATGCGTGATCGGTTTCCTCGGCCAGCAGCGCGCGCTGTTCGAGACGCGAATGCGGGAACTGGAAACCTTCGCCGAGCGCGAAGAGATCGCGCGCTCGCTCCACGATGGCTACGTGCAGGTGCTGGCGGGATTGAATCTTCGCCTCGAGGGGCTGCGCGAGTTGCTGCAGCGCGGCCGCACCAGCGAGGCGCTCGACGAGATGCGCGAGTTGCAAATCGGAATTACACGCGAGTATGACGAGGTTCGGGGGTACATTCGCTCGCTGGTGAATCTGGATCGCCATATTGCCGAAACCGCATCGCCGTCGGAGGGAACGCGCTTCCATGTCGAGGCAACTTTTTCAGCCAGCGGACTGCTGGTCGAACACATTCTGCTGATCATGCTGGAGGGCGCGAGAAATGCGCGGCGTCACGCGCAGGCGCGCGAGGTCTCGGTCAAAGCGCATGAAGCCGGCAACCTGGTTCGAATCACAATCGATGACGATGGGATTGGATTCCAGCAGGCGCAGCCTCCATGGGCGATCGCGTCGCGGGTGGCCGAATTCGGCGGCCAGTTGCGCCTGGTCGAGCAGCACCCAACGGGAGCCCATATGGAAATCGAGCTGCGCGCGGCATGAGCGATGGCGATCCGACTGATTATCGCCGACGATCACGCAATCTTTCGCCAGGGCCTGATATCCGTCCTGCGCTTTCAGCGGGAAATTGAAGTCGTGGCCGAGGTCGGACGCGCCAGCGAGCTGGATGCCGTCCTCGCCACCACTCCCTGCGACGTTATCCTGCTCGACCTGCAGATGGAGCGCTGGATGGCGGACGACATCGAGCGCCTCGCGCGCCTCGCGACGGTAGTGGTGCTCACCGCCAGCGAACGGAACGCCGATGCGATTGCCGCGATCCGAATGGGCGCGCGCGCGGTAGTGCAGAAGCGCTTCGCCATCGAGACCTTGATGGAAGCGATTCGGGCCGCAATGGACGGTCTAATGTGGATGCCGCCCGAAGTGCAGGCGGAGATGGTGTCGCGCGAATGGGAACATCCGGAAAACGAACTCACCGCCCGCGAGCGCGAGATCGTGCGCCTGGTCGCGGTGGGACTGCGCAATGCCGAGGTCGCGACCCGGCTCGCGATCACCGAGGGCACCGTGAAAAAGCACCTCAACAATATTTTTCAGAAGTTGGATCTTCGCGACCGGGTTGAAGTTGCTCTCTATGCGATGCAGGCGGGATTGGTAAATCCGCAGCATCGAGGCCGATGATTCGGGATGTGTTCATCTTTAGTGGAAGTTCGCATAAATCCTTAGATGAATAGACATCACCAAGCGGCTTCGGGCATAAGCGGGTCAGTGCTGCCGGAGCACCTCGTCGAGCTCTATCGAGGTTCGAAGAGGCTGGCGGCAGCCGTTGATGCCAGCAACTCAGTCACCCGCGCCGCCCCCGAAAGCACGAAGAACCCTAACCAGTCTCTTCATCGGCAAGCCGCGCGACGTCCACGATCCCAACATCTTTCATAGCCTCTCGCTGGTAGCATTCCTGGCTTGGGTGGGATTGGGCTCCGACGGTCTCAGCTCCTCGTGCTATGGGCCCGAGGAAGCCTTTCTGGCGCTCGGAAGTCATCAGTACCTGGCGGTTTTTCTTGCGATTCTGATGGCGCTGACGGTCTTCATCATCTCGGCGTCGTATTCGCAAACCATCGATCAGTTTCCAACCGGCGGCGGTGGCTACCTGGTAGCTACGAAGCTGCTGGGAAAGTATCCCGGCCTGGTCTCCGGCTGCGCGCTGATCGTCGACTATGTCCTGACCATCTCGATTTCGATTGCCAGCGGCGCCGACGCGATCTTCAGTTTTCTGCCGGTGCAATGGCTGCCGTACAAGTTCGCGCTGACCATCGCGGTGGTCATCGTGATGGTTGCGATGAACCTGCGCGGGGTCAAAGAATCGGTGCTGGCGCTGGTACCGATCTTCCTGGCGTTCGTCGCATTGCACTCTTTCCTCATCGTGTACGCGTTCACCAGCCGCGCCCATGAGTTGCCGGTTATCGTCCACGATGCGATACAGCAAGGCCGTCAGGGAATCGATGCGCTCGGATTGATGGGGCTCGCGATTATTTTCTTTCGCGCCTACAGCATGGGCGCCGGCACCTACACCGGGATCGAGGCGGTCAGCAACGGGCTCCCGATTCTGCGTGAACCGCGAACCGTAACCGGCAAGCGCACGATGCTGTATATGGCGACCTCGCTGGCATTCATCGCCGGCGGAATCCTGGTCGCTTATCTGCTCGCCGATGTTGCGCCGGTCAAGGGCAGGACGCTCAACGCGGTTCTATTCGACAAGCTTACCCATGGCTGGACGATCGGCGGCTTCTCCATCGGCATGCCGTTTGTGACCTTCACGCTGGTGACCGAGGGCGCCTTGCTCTTCGTCGCGGCGCAAACCGGATTCGTCGGTGGGCCGCAGGTCCTCTCGACGATGGCGGTCAATCGCTGGGTGCCTCGTCGGTTCTCGAATCTGAGCGAGCGCCTGGTAACTCAGGACGGCGTGGTGGCGATGGGGACGGCCGCAATCCTGATCCTGATTGGGACTCACGCGAGCGTCGGCGTGCTGGTGATCCTGTACGCTATCAACGTCTTCGTGACCTTCACCCTTTCGCAACTGGGGATGAGCGTGCTGTGGTGGCGGGAGCGTAAGAATGAACCGCGCTGGCGTCGCAAGCTGCTGGTGAATGGAACCGGATGCGTCTTCACCGCGCTCATTCTATGCCTGACCGTAACGCTCAAGTTCGATGAGGGTGGATGGATCACGATCGCTATCACCGGCGGCGTCATCCTCGCGTGCTACCTGTGTCGCTCTCACTACGCCTCGGTTTCCAAGGTGATCGAGCAGCTCGAGGCGAACATTCTTCCGCAGATTTTCTCCGGCCCGACTAAGACTCCCGCCAAACGCGACCCCAGCGCACCGACGGCCGTGGTGATGGTGAACGGTTTCAACGGTCTGGGACTCGCGACTTTGATGAAGCTGCCGCGCCTGTTTGGCGGCCAGTTCCACAATGTCGTCTTCGTCAGTGCGGGTGAGATCGATGCGTCGTTGATGAAGGGGCCCGAGGACATCGAGCAACTGGAAAAGCAGCTCGCCGATGACATGCTCGAGTATTGTCGGCTGGCGGAGGACTTGGGATTTCACGCCGAGTATCGGACCGGACTTGGCGCCGATGCGGTTTCGGAACTCGATCTGCTGTGCCTCGAAGTGTCCAAGGTCTTCGAGAATTCTGTGTTCTTCGCCGGCCAGCTCGTGTTCAGCGAAGAGATGGACGGATTCTTCAGCCGCTTCCTGCACAACCACACCGCGCTCGACCTTCTCAAACGGTTGCAACTGCGCGGACTAAGCCTGGTCATCGTGCCGGTGCGCGCGTCGTTACCGGGTCCTCCCCCACCCGCGGTTCACGCGGAGCCCGAACTCCTGAGGCTGGTGCGCAGCTGATCGTTTCATATCGACGCCTTGTCAACATGATGTGGCCACGTGGCCATCTTGCGATAGATAGGTGGTACAATAATTCGTGCCGCCTGCCGGTCCCTGAAGATAAAAGAGGCAGGGGTTGGGAACGTACTGCGGTGGAGGATGCCATCGTGGGAATCTGAGGATTGGCAGAAACAAAGCCACTTCAACATCCGCGCAGTGTTCGAAAATTACCAAACGAAGCCAAATCGTGCCCGCCAATGCTGAAGTTTCGGATTTGAGGCGGCCCGAAAGTCAAGACGCGATGAGGGCCGCAGACGCCGCTGCGCAAAAACAAACCCACC
>JBGPMZ010000280.1:0-4608 GCA_041487255.1 Binataceae bacterium (SeqCode)
AATGATTTTGCCGCCGCCACCTTCCTCCGCGGGCGTCCCGAGGAACACGATTTTTCCCGGCAGACTCCCGGCGCCGTTCTTCAACCCGACGACCGCCGAGAGTGCGGCGCATGCGATCAGATTGTGGCCGCACGAGTGGCCATTGGGCAACGCGTCGTACTCGGCGAGGATCGCAACCGTGGGTCCGCCGTTAGTTCCAAACTCGGCACGAAACGCCGTTGCCAGGCCGCCGACTCCGGTTTCCACCGGGAGCCCGAGCTCGCGCGCAGCGCCGCTCAGCAACCCGGCGGCGAAATGTTCCTGGAATTTGAGCTCGGGTTTTTCGTGAATCTGATGGCTGAGTGAAACCGCTTTTTCCTTGTACTCATCGATGGCGCGGCAAATCTCGGCGTGTGCATCCATAGGGAGAGCGACCTCTCGCCTCTGAGTACCATCACGATCCGACTGCGTCCACGGCCAGGCGCGACGACGGTCTTCGCATGTTGAATCAGGACGCGGCGTTGCCTGACGATTGGCCGGACGCTTGGGATGAGCGACGCGGGAACCCGCGCGACGAGCAAGCAGGCAGGAAGAGTCCGCGGAGGGCGCCTAATTTGTAGGCTCTTTTTCCCTGACCCGCGCGACGGTCGGAAATCGATAGGCCTCGCCGTCGCGCTCCATCGAAATCGTGATGGCGATGGGAACTTCGCCGCCGCTGCGATCGAGTGTCACGATCTCGAGCGGCTTGCCGATGAACCGGCCTTGGCCGGTGGCTTTGTACCGCACGAGTCCAGCCTCATGAAACGCGCGCTGATGTTCGGGAATGATCAACTCGGAGAGCCTGGCGCCCAACGCTTCGTCGCGTGTCCATCCAAAGATCGCCTCCGACGCGTCGTCCCATTCGACGACATTGCCTTCGCCATCCATCACAAAATGCGCGACTCGTTCCTCCATCGTTCCGATGTTAGGCATATGCAATAGGCTCACTCAAACGCGCCACCCGCCGCAGTATCGGTCCCTCCAGTCGGAAGCGGTGCGAAACCGTCCCTGCGCCGGCGCGTATTCCTTATTGAGGCGAGCAACCCTGCTTGCTCGGGGCCATCGCAAATAGGAAGATCATAGTTGACCGACTACTTCAGCCACCGGTGAATAGATTGATCGCCAAGCGTTTGTGGCAAACTGCGAAGATCAGGCTCGTGATGGCGTGGCTGCTAAGCGCGGTTATGTTTGCCGGCACCGCCGCCGCCCAGCAGAACATGCGCGAGGCTGCTACCCAAGCGCCGCCTCCGCCGCTCTCGTTGCCGATGGTGATACCAGGAAATCAAGGCGGCGGCAGCACCACGCTTGAGCTTCCCAGTGCCCCAGCGCGACAGATTCAGCCCAACATTCCGCCGCCGCAGCCGCCGGAGCAGGAACTCGTCATTCCGAAACGCCAGTTGCGCGACGAACCCGGGTATCAGCAGGTCACGGTCACGGTCACCGATCCGAACGGCGCCTATGTCACCGATCTTCAGAAGCAGGACTTCCAGCTGTTTATGGATGGGCAACAGCGCCCGATTGAGTTCTTTCGCCAGGACCTCAACACTCCGGTTTCGGTCGGAATCCTGGTCGACACCTCGGGCAGTATGCAGCCCAAGATTGCGCAGGCTCGCGCGGCGATCGCGGAGTTCTTGCGCAACCTGAACGATCGCGACGATGTCTTTCTCTTCGCCTTCTCCGGCAAGCCGTTCGTGCTGCAGGGCTTCACGACGGATCACAGCCTGGTGGCAAGCCGCCTGGGCCTCCTGCGCGCGTACGGTTCGACTTCGCTCTACGATGCGGTGGTCTTGGGCGTCCAGATGCTGCAGCGCGGACGTTATGACAAGCGCGCGCTGCTGGTGGTCACCGACGGAATGGACACCACCAGCGGTCATTCGCTGGACGATATAGTAGCACTCGCGCGCCGCCAGGGCGTGCTCATCTATTCCATCGGCATCGGCGATCCGAATCCCGCGTCGATTCGATTCGGTCCAATCGTAATCGGATCTGGTGAAGGCGATCAGGTCGACGTCGCAACGTTACGGATGCTCTCGACCGAGACCGGCGCGAAAACCTATAACGTCCGGGTCGTCGGCGATGGAGCCGCGCTGCGCGCCGCATGCAGCGAAATCAGCCGCGAGCTGCGCCAGCAGTACACGGTCGGCTTCCTCGCGCCCGATCCTACCGCGGGCGGCTATCGAGGTTTGCGCGTCGATGTTCCCACGCATCCCGGCGTCGATGTGCGCGTGCGCAAGGGCGTCAACGTAGGCTCGCGCTCGAGCGCCGGCGCCGCTTACGCCGGCAGTCCCTACTAGAGCTGTCCTCCTTCCCTATTCCCTCTCCTCAAGGAGAGGGTGGCGCTACTGCGCCGGGTGAGGTCTTGAAAGCCATTCACTCCAGCTTGCGCTTGCCGTAGTAGGGCAACGTAGTTCCTTCGCTTTCGGCGGGCTTTTCCTCAGCCGGCTGCTGTTCGGTTTTCTTGGGCGGCGCGCCCGCGCTATACATCGCCAGCGTCCCGGGTTCGACGACATCCGAATCCGTCACGATGTTGAGGCATGTGATGCGCGAACCGCCGAGCGCGCGCTTCATCGCGGGCGCGATATCCTCGGCGCGTTCCACCAACTCGCCATTCGCGCCGAGGCCCTGCGCGGCCTTCTCGTAGTGCACCATCCCGAGTTCGGTCGCGACGTGGCGGCCCTTGCCCCACATGATCTCCTGGCCGTGCTTCGACATCCCCCATTGCTTGTCGTTATTGATGACGACGGTGATCGGGAGATTGTTCTTGGCGCCGGTATGGAACTCGGAGAAGTTCAGCCCCGAAGATCCATCGCCGATGATGCAGAATACTTGCTTATCAGGATGCGCAGCCTTGGCCGCCAATGCGAAGGGAAGTCCTACTCCCAGGCATCCCAGATAACCGTGCGTGAGGAAGTGCCCTGGATGGCGCGCCGTCCACGCATTGCCCATCCATGCCGCAGTCTCGCCGCCATCTGCAACCACGATCGCATCCTTGTCGAGGGATTTGGTTATGTCGTGTGCTAATCGCGCCGGATGAATCGGACCTTTGTGATTGGCGATCGCGTCGTCGTAACGATGGCGTCCGGCCTCGCGAATCGCGGTCAGGCGCTCGATCCATTCCTGATGCGGATCGAATTTCTCCCCTTCGAGCGCATCGATCGCCTGGCGGACGAACTCGCGGCAATCGGAGACGATGCCTAGTTGGATATCGCGGTTGCGGCCGATTTCTTCCGGCTCGATATCGACCTGAATGACGCGCGCGTCCGCTGGAATCACCGAGTTGCGCCCGCCAGTGAACATTCCGATGCGAGTGCCGAGCAGAATCACCAAATCGGCGCTGCCTCCACCGGATTTCCGATGCGCGGCGGGATGAATCGCACCGAAACCGCCGAAGTTCAGCGGATGCTCTTCCGAGACAGTGCCGCGCGCTTTCGCATTGGTCATCACCGGCGTGTGCGCGAGTTCCGCCAGCTGTGTAAGCTCGGCCGTCTGCGAAAACCAGACGCCGCCGCCGGCGAGAATCGCGGGCCGCTTGGCCTCGCGCAGCCAGCTGAGCGCCTGGCGCAGTCCTTCGCGGCTCGGTCCAGGCTGCATCTTCGGGCGGTAATGTTCCGGGAACGGAACTTCGGATTCCTCGGCGCGCCGGAACAGCACATCGATGGGCAACTCGAGGAACACCGGACCGGGGCGGCCGGAAATCGCATGGCGAAACGCAGCCGCGACGAATTCGGGAATCCGCTCGGTGTGGGTGACCGAACGCGCCCATTTTGTGATCGGGCGCAGGATGCCCATCTGGTCGACGGCCTGGAGCGGAAGCTTGTCGTCGTCGGCGAGCGGACTGCGGCCCCCAATCAGCACCATCGGGATCGAATCCATGAAAGCGTTGGCAACCCCGGTGACGGCATCGGTTACGCCCGGACCCGCGGTGACGATCGCAACACCGGGGCGGCCGGTTGTCCGCGCCCATCCGTCAGCCATGTGCGCGGCCGCTTGCTCGTGTCGGGTATCGATTACGCGGAAGTCGTGTCGCGCCGCCGCGGCATAAATGGCATCGAGATGTCCGCCGTGGAGAGTGAAAATTTCATGCACACCCTCGCGCTCCAGCGCGCGCACCAGCATTTCGCCGCCGTCGATTTTCGCCATCGCCGATTGCCTCCGATTTTAGCGCATCAAATCATAGCGCTCTGTCTTCCAGTTTTGTGTGTAGCACGGACTCTAGTCTGTGATCGAATAAGGGCGATCAGACACCCAGACTGAAGTCTGTGCTACGAGGACGAGGAACCAGGAGGCGCCGGTTTCCGGGGAGGAATCTTGAACGGCGGCACGAAGGCGCGCTCGGGATCGGGCAGCAGGTTCATGAACTTCACTTCGGCGAAATCGCCTACAATCTGTATCGCCGAGAAAGTCGCGTTGTCGACGCGGATACGCCGGAAATGCTGCAACTCCGAGCCGATACAGTGGCACAGCACGGTGCGAATGATATCGCCATGCGACACGAACAGGATGCGCTTCTCGGGGTTCGCTTCGATCGCGCGATGTACCGCGCGCATCCCGCGCTCCTGCACCTGCGCGATCGTCTCGCCGCCCGGGGTC
>JBGPMZ010000281.1:0-4605 GCA_041487255.1 Binataceae bacterium (SeqCode)
GGCCGGCCTCCGGTTGAGTTCCCATGGCAGTCTCTCAACGGAAAGCCGCTGGTGTATGCGTCGATGGGGACTGTTTTCAATGGCATCGATCGTGCCTTTCGAATCATCGCCGAAGCGTGTGCCGCGCTTGACGTTCAGCTGATTCTGACGCTCGGCGGCAACATCGATCCCGGTCAAGTCGGACCCTTGGCCGGTTCGCCGCTGATTGTCCGTTACGCCCCCCAGCTCGAATTGATCAAGCGCGCAAGCCTCACGATCACGCATGCGGGGTTGAACACGACGCTGGAATCGCTGGCGAATGGAGTGCCGCTGGTGGCGATTCCGGTTACCGCCGACCAGCCGGGTATTGGCGCTCGAATCAAGTGGTCGGGAACTGGTGAGGTAGTGCCGCTTCGCAAGCTGTCCATAGCGCGCCTACGCGAGGCGATCCGCAAAGTAATGGAAGACCCCAGCTATCGAGCCGCCGCGCGCCGGATGCAGGCGGAGATTAAGAAGGCCGATGGTTTGGAACGCGCGGCGGACTTGATCGAGCAGGCGTTCGGCATCGGGAGTCAGGAGGCCATCGCAACCCATCGTTGAGTGGCCGCGTCGATTCGCTGAGGCAGCGCGCTCCGATTCGCGCTACCAGTTAGCCCGGGCGGAGTTCGGCGAAATCGTCTTCGACTTCACCATCTTCAGGAAAGCGGCCCGTCGCGTGCTTCGAGAAGATCAGCTTCCCATCCGCGATTACATCGAATTGTCCGGACTTGCCCGCCTTGATCTCGACCTGCTCGCCGAAGCGGGACTTGAGCGACGCGGCCAGACTGGCCGCGCGAGGCTTGTAGCCTCAAGCCGCGCAGTAAAGGATTTGAGTAGCCATGAGGGAAATCTATGCCCTCGTGCGGGCCGACTCAAACTGTAGCGATGCTATTTCCCGTCGCGGGCAGATCGACGAAGACTGCCGCGCGACCACGGTCGCCCACAGCCCGTCGCGGGCGCCGATCGCCGCCGTTCTCCGATTCAAAAAGCAGGGCCGCTCTCATGCGCACAACAACACCGCCACATTTCGCAAATCATCGAGCCAGTCCACCAAGATGCCCTGAGGTCTGCCTGACATTGCGCTGCACACAATCTCGCACGCTCGCTGATTCGGGTCGACTCCCAAATGGCGCGCGACATCACGAACCTTCCGCATGGTTTCCTCGTTTCTGTGCGCGAAGAAGTCTCTAATGGTCGGCAAACAGTCGAACGCGCTGGTCGAATAAGAGAAAGCAGCCTGGGCTTGGGCCGCATTCGAAACATCCAGTGCCAGGAATGTCGTCAGGAGCGTGTTAGGGCTGTACCATGCTGGCTCTTGCCGCCGATTGAGAAGTGGCCTCTTTGCGCCGTACATCACCTTGGCCGCCCAGAACAATGCGTCGCTAGCGCTGGTGATAGGCGCGCCTGTCACCACCACCCGTGTGCCGCTCGCGGTCCAAGCCCGGTGGACGCAACATGATAGGTAGTACGATCGAGCAAATGACGCCCAACTGTTCAACGCCTCAATCGCTGCATAGCTGACGAGGCGGTCCGCAGCTCCGTTGAGCGGCGGCGAAAGGGAATTGATCAGTTACCCGAGAAAGACAGCGCGCCGTCCGAGTGCCTGCTTGAGAATGGTCAGGTCCTTGGCATGATTCATAGTTCATCGCTTAGCAGAGCCTTCAACAGCCATCTTATTCGCGTCAATCGCTGAGCCTTGACATTTGTGCGGTTAGCGCAGGCAGCTACGAACGCCTTATAGTCAGATGGTACTTCATTGACTTCATAGTTGAGGGCATCGTTTAGCGCCGTGAGATTTGCTATTACACGTTTCGCTGCTCGAATCGAACCCGTCGGCAACTTGTCCGCGGCCAACCCAGCAAATGAGCCATGTAAATGAACTAGCGCGATCATCAGCGAGTACACTATATACGGCTTCATAAGATTAGACTTGAACAGCGGTTCCCATGCTGAAATCGAATCGAGGGCGTCACTCAGGGAGCGGTCGAGAGCCTTCTCCTCCGAGAACACCTTGTCGTGGTCCTTATACAGACGATCAAGTATTCGCTTGTTGTGGTCCGAACCCCGTTGAGGAGAGCATCGCAGACTTCAGCAAGCAGTTTCGTATCGACCATTCGAACGAGCTGCTTCTCCGTGAAGATGCCGGCTTCCCGAAACAGGCCACTGTGTCGTTTGGCGAGGCGATTCGCGAACCACTTGAAGCGTCCCTGATAACTTGCATGTCGATGCTCTTCGGCGTTCAGGGGAACAGTGTAAGAATTCATGCGCCGGAATACTTCAACGATGTTTTCCTTGGTAGCGCTCACCAAGAGATCGAAACTGAGAGAAAACGAGACGAAGGCTTGCTTGTCGGCGGCGTTCAAATCCGAGTATTTCTGACCCTTGAGAGTTTCAGTCTCCAGAGTCTTCGACAACGAAAAGTCGTCGTTGAAGAAATCGGAAATTGCGAGACTGCGTTGCTGACCGTCAACTATTTCTTTCACCGTCCTACGGCTCGTTATGTCAGTAATCTGATGTAGGTAGATCTTGGGCAGCGGGTACCCCAGAACAATCGTTTCGATTAAGTACGATTTGGCACTTTCGGGCCAAACCTGGTCGCTCCGCTGGTACGTTCGATTGACGGTTATATCGCGCCGCTTCATGGCGTCGCAGTAGTCGGCGACCGTCATGCTTGTCGAGACCGTTTGCATCGCCATCTATTCCCCCCCCCTAGCAGGCTGTTGATAAACGCCTGAATTTCATTGCGCTGTAGTTCGTCTGAGTGAGCAATCCGATCAGTGGAGGAAGCGGCGGATGCGTGGTGAAGAGCAGCGGCAGCGGATGATGTTGATGGTGATGGAGCCGGGCGATCGGGTACCCAAGGAACATCCGCTTAGGCGGGTCAAGGAACTGGCCGACGCGGCGCTCGCACAGCTTTCGCCGTTGTTCGATGAGATGTACAGCGCGATCGGGCGACCGTCGATCCCGCCCGAGCGGCTGCTAAAGGCCTCGCTGCTGATGGCGCTGTACATCGTACGCAGCGAGCGGATGTTGTGCGAGCAGCTCGACTACAACCTGTTGTTCCGCTGGTTCCTCGATATGGATCTGGCTGAAGCGAGCTTCGACCACAGCACCTTCTCGCGCAACCGCGCGCGGCTGTTGGAGCACGACGTGGCGCGCGAGTTTTTCACCCGCGTGGTCGCGCAGGCCCGCACCACGCAGCTGCTTTCGGACGAGCACTTTACCGTGGATGGCACGCTGGTCGAGGCGTGGGCTTCGCTCAAGAGCTTCAAGCCCAAGCGGCAGCCGCCGAGCGAGCCGCCCGACGACCCTGGCAACCCGACGGTGAACTTCCACGGCGAGCGCAGAAGCAACGCGACTCATCAATCGACCACCGACCCCGAAGCGAAGCTGGCCAAGAAGGGGCCGGGCAAGGAAGCGAAGTTGTGTTACTCGGCCAACGCGCTGATGGAGAACCGCAACGGTCTCCTGATCGACTTCGCGGTCGAACCCGCCGACGGATACGCTGAGCGCCGCAGCGCGCGCGCGATGCTGGAGGCGGAGTTGCCCGGCAGCCGGCGGATTACGCTGGGCGCCGACAAGGGCTACGACAGCCGCGAGTTAGTCGCGTCGTGCCGCGCGCTCAAAGTCACCCCACACATCGCGCGCAATGAAGCCCGCGCTGGCGGCTCGGCGCTCGACCGCCGCACCGCGCGTCATGCCGGCTACGCGGCAAGCCAACGGGTGCGCAAGCGGGTCGAGGAGATCTTCGGCTGGATGAAGACCGTCGGCGGCCTGCGGCGGACTCGTTATCGCGGCCTCGACCGCACCCAACTGCACGCCTATCTGGTGGCCGCCGCCTACAACCTCCTCCGCATCGCGAGACTCAGCCCAGCACCCGCATGAACCACGACTCCACACCCCCGCTGCGCTCGCCGCGGCGGGCGAAAACCGCCGAACCCGGCAACTGAGTCGCACTATCACCACAGTGGCGATCAAACTGAGTAATCAAACCCCTTCCTCAACAGCCTGCTAGTAGCGCTCGCCCCGCGCGTGGCTTGTGGTCTCAGGCCGCGCAGTAGAGGATTTGAGTGGCCATGAGGAACATCTTTGCCCTCGTGCAGGCCGACTCAAACTGTAGCTACGCTATTTCCTTTCGGCAGATCGACGAACACCGCGGCCGCGACCACGGTCGTCCATAGTCCGTCGCGGTCGCCGATCGCCGACTGCGTGACGTTTCGCGTCTGGACGATCTTGTCGGACAACTTCCAGATGTCCTTGCGCTCGTCGTAGCTGACATTCGGATCGAAATCGACGCCGAGAATCGTCGCCAGCATCTGCGCCGCGAGGTCTTCCGCGTAATCGCCCGCCTTCTGATCAGTTTCTCCAAAGCTCTTGTGCTCGGAAAGATAGCCGTACTGGTCCTTGTTGGCTGGAATCGCCAAGCCGACCGACGATGCGACCAGTCGATGTGGCTCGGCGGTGGCGTTGTCGTACATCACGGCATAGACGATCTGGCCGGGACTCAAACGCTTGAGACCCTCCTGGCGCGAGATCACCTTGCATCCCGGCGGGAAGATCGAGCTGACCCGCACGATGTTGAATTCA
>JBGPMZ010000282.1:0-4603 GCA_041487255.1 Binataceae bacterium (SeqCode)
AAGACGCGCCCGGTGCCGAAGGTCATCAAGTGAGAAGCCGTGCTAAAGTAGCGGTTGTCACGGAGGGCGGTACGATGACTACCAAGCAGATTGAGGCAGCAGCCATCAAGTTGCCGAAGCGGGAGCGACTCCGCCTCGCGAGAACAATTCTCGAGACCCTCAAGACGAAACGCGAACGCGAGATTATCGACGCCTGGCTAGAAGAAGTGGAGTGGCGCGAAAAAGAATTAGCCGAAGGTAAAGAAGAAGCGATTCCTTTCGAGCGTGTAATGAGTGAAGTTCGAGCATCTCTCCGTCGGTGAGAGAGATTGTCATCCTTCGAGCCGCGGCCGCCGCTGAGAGAGCCGACGGAACTACTTTCCCGAATGCGCCGTCGATGGTTTGCGCTGCCATAGGATGAAGTGGTCGGTTCGGGAAACTGGGCGGAAGCCGCGGTCGACCAGGATCTGCGAGAAATCCGCGGGCAGCAGGACCGGCGGAAGCACCAGCGGCAGTAGTTGAATCGGCGAGTCGGGAATTACGGCGCTCAACTTTCCATCCTGGATTGATTTGATGATCGGATCGCGCCAGAAGTGCGCGGTCTCACCGATGAGCCGAAAAAAGTTCTCGCTCCCGAGATGCGCGCGCGCCTTCGCGAAACCATCGCGTTGATACTCCAATTCAGCCTCGCGCCAGACGCCGTAGGTTTCGGGAAATCGAATCAACTCGCGCCGATTCGCCTGAAAGGAAATGAACGCCGGCGCGAGGACCTCCTCATCGGGACGGCTTGCGTCATGCAGCGCGGCGCCGATGCGCGCGACCTCATCGCGCGAAACGAACCCAAATCCATAAACCGAATCCTGCATCCAGTTTTCGTTCTCCAGCGGCGCGATCCAGAGCAGCGAAACGAGAATAAAGACTCCGCATCCCGCGAGGCGGGTCCATTCTCGCGAATCCGCGTTCCCGGTCCGGCCCGATGCGATCAGCGCTTGACCGATCATCCAATCGACACTAATGCCGCCGACTATCGTGATGAACGGGAGCGGTTCCAGGTAATTGTGGCCCCATGAGGTCGGACTAAGGATGCCGAAGAACAGGTACTCGGCTGCGACTATTGCGAGGACCAGCATGATGCCGGAGTTGGCTCGAACCTGGCGTCGCATCGCGATGCATCCGATCGCGAACAGCGGAAGCTGGAGGTCGAGGATCGCCAGCGGATAAGCCAGCACCGATAGCAAATCGCTGCGGCCCTTCATGAAATGAAAGATGAAGGTCTGGAAGAAGAACTCGCGACCGAACATCGCGTAGCAAAATGCAGTCGCGACGATCATCGCAAGAGTAACTCCGAGCGCGAGCATGACCGCGTCGCGCCATCGCCGTTGCCGCATCGCAATGAACGCGATAAGCACCGCGACGGGAATGAAGGCGGTCAGCTTGATGAGGCATGCGGCGACCAGCGTTAAGGCCAGCCACCCGAGCCGTCGAGAAGGAAACCGGGTACTCCCGCCATCATCGAGCGCGAGGATCGCCGCGGCCACCACCAGCGGCGCCACGAAGCATTCGCGCTCATAAACGTGATAGCGAAAGACAAGCGAACTGGTTGCGTATAGAATCGCGGCGCTGGTCGCAGCTCGCCGCGTCGTGACGCGCGCGGCAAGCTTGAACGTCAGCAGGCTGGTGGTGTAGATCGCCGCCTCGTTGAGGATTTCGATCGAGAGATGACTGGCGCCGAAAACCTTGAGGTAGCCCGCGCTCAGATACTCAAGCATGGGGAAGTGCGGATGCACGAAATCCACGTACGGCCGCATCCCCGCGCTCACCAGCCACGCCGCCTCGAGATAGAAATCGTCCTCGACCCAAATCGCCGGATAAAAGAGCCGCACCACTCGCGGGAGAGCGAGGATGATCAGCAGCGCGGCGCCGAGTTCAGTGCGCGCGGAACTTTCAGCGACTGCAGCCTTCGCCGGAGCGCCTTTTGAAGAAACCCGCGCCATCTAAAAAGGCATCTCCACCCGAGATCGCGTCACTACCGTCCCGCCTCAACCTGGCCGATGGCGCTCTGGTGGCCATGCTGCTCACGCTCGCGCTCTTCATGATGGCGCGCAGCGGATTTCGCCGCGGGATGGACCTGATGCCGTGGCCGGACGGCCTCGAATATGCGGCGGCAGCGGTGAATCTCGATCGCGGCTTGGGTCCGGTGCTCCATTTCGGAGGCTATTCATATCCCTCGCGCTACACCGAAGGCTACCCGCTGATTCTGGCCGCCGCGTATCCGATTCTGGGCCACCACGTCGAGCTACTATGCCTCGCGACGGCGGTCATGGGACTGATCGCGATCGTCGCGCTCTACGTTCTCGCGTTCCGAATGTTTGGCCGGCTGAGCGCGATCGCCTCCTGCGCGCTCCTCGCGCTTTCACCGGTGTTCATCACTTACTCGACGCTGGTTCTGAGCGACGTTCCAACGATGACTGTCACAATCCTGGCGGCGCTCGCCTTCTTTCATGCAAGCGAGGCCGAGGATGCGACCCCCGCATCGCCACTCCGGATTGTGTATGCGGCGCTGTGCGGCCTGCTCGCGGGATTCACCGTGATGATCCGTCCCACCAGCGCGGCGATGCTGCTTGGCATTGCCGCGGCGATGATCGTGGTTCGCTTTCGTCGCGGGTTTATAAACCTGCTTCCGGCAGCGATGGCGTTCGGCCTCGCGTTTGCGATTTTCCCCATCTGGCAAGCATGGACCAACTATCGTCATCTCGGCGGGTTGACCGCCAGTGGCTACATGTTCTGGGTTCCCGAGGTCTACGGCTCCTTCGGCAAAACTTTCAGCGCGCGATTCCTGTTCGGCCCGACGATGCCCGGCAACCCTTACGGCAACGTCCTTTCGTATGTGCTGACGCTCAGTGGCCTCGATGGGATGCTCGGCGATCCCGGGGATCCGCGATATTTGATGTATCCATTTGCGGGCGCGGCTTTTGCGGCGCTGGGCATCGGGTTCGCATCGAAGTCGCAAGCCAGAGTTGTTCGGCGCGTGGTATGGTTGGGCCTGGTGTTCCTCGCCGCGCTGTTCGCTCTCTACCTCTTTTACTTCTTCACCGAGATCGCCTTCATTCTTCCAGCGACGTTCATTCTATTTGCCGGCGCGGGCTATGGCCTGGTCGTCGGCAATCGCATGATGCTCGAGGCACGCACTCGCTCGGGAAAGAGTTCGCGCGACAGCATCATCATCGCCGGCGTGATCGCGCTCGACCTTATGCTCGGATTTTCGTTAGTGGTGGAGACCGCGGGCCGGATCACCGCGCCGCCCTCGCAATCGAAGATGGTGCCGACGCTGCTCGCGATTCGCTCGCAACTGCCGCCCGACGAGATCGTGATCAGCAACATCTCGCTGCAGTTTCTCGAATTCTATGTGGCGAAACCGAAAACGGAATTGGTCGGTCTGAACGCATTCGATCCGGGTGGGCAATTCACCGACTATCATCTCGCGCGCCTGTACACGAAAAAGGCCGCTGGATGGCCCGGCCGGGTCCCGCCGGTTCTCTTCGCAGGGCAGAGTGTCAACTACAGTGAGGCAAAAACGCTCAGCGACGCGATCCACTCCGGCCGACCCGCGTATCTCCTTGTCGCTGCACCGGAACGCCAGGACTACGCGGATCTCTTAAAGGATGAACTCGCGCAGATGAGCGGGTCGTTCAATCTCGAATCGATCGCGCAATCCGATTTGATCGAGCTTTATCGCCTCACGCCGCGCTAGTCGCGTCTCGCGGACCGCCCCATCGCCTGCGTGCGAAGGCATAAGCGGGCACCACGGTCGCCCCAATCACGATCGCGATCAGAAAATCGAGGTGCGCTCCGCCCTCCGAGATCGCGAGTCCGAAGGTCGCGGCCCAGGTGAGGAGCGGCAGCGTCGCCACCAGGTAAAGTCCGAATTTCCCGCCGCCTACCTTGAAGAGCCCCTCGCGATTGGGCCGCAGGTCTCGCAACTTTAGCAATGACGCCATTTCAAGCACCAGCGCCGCCATGTAGAAGAAGACGTCGAGCACCACCAGGGCGAGAAATCCCAGCGGCACGAGCACCGTGAAGACCGCACAGCATAGCACGATCGATTTCCATGGCGTTGCGGTGGAGGCCCAAATCTCTCCGAAAGCGGGCGGCAGGTAGGCCTCGCGCGCGAGGACAAACGGCATCCGCGACACCCACAGCATCGCGGCCTCGAACACCGCGAAGGACATCACCATGCCACCGACCGCGAGCGCGCCACCGAGCAGCGGCCCGCCAAGACGAAATCCTTCATGCGAGAACCATCCCAGCTGCCAATCGACGGTACTCCTCGCCCCGGACAGCGAAACCAGCAGCGGGAGCGCATAGCCCGCGACGACCATCGGAAGTGCGACGGCGATGGCGCGGATGTAGTTGCGCCCTGGATCCTCCAACTCGCCTGACACCACGCTGAGGTTTTCCCATCCGCCGAAATTCCAAATCACGACCGTCAGACCGGCGCCCAGCGCACCGAGAAATCCCGGTCCGAATAGTGGTTGCGCCGGTGGCACGAAATAGATCAGGCGCGGCGCTCCGACGATCACCAGCGCTGCGAACGGGGACAGGAGTAGCGCGGCCAACACTATGG
>JBGPMZ010000283.1:0-4600 GCA_041487255.1 Binataceae bacterium (SeqCode)
AAGATCAGCGGCCGGCCGCATCGATTCTCTTTCCCGATCAGTACCCGGCGGCGGCGCGCGCGCTCGGACGCGCCTTTATCGACGATCCTCCGGTCAGAATTCTTCTGCCGCAGCCGGCCGATCCGATTGAGCGGGCGCGGCTGCTTACGATTTTCTTCGAGGCGATGCTCGGGATTCAGCGCAGGACCGGCGAGCCGGTTCTCGGCGTCACCATCGAGGACAAAGTCGTGGCGGCCGCGATTGTCGAGGGCGGGGGCGGCGTGCCGGTTGCCACGCTGCTGCTAAACGGAATTTTGCAAATGCCGCGTATGCTGCGCAGCATCGGATGGGACGGCCTCAGGCGCGGCATCCAACTCCAGGCCGAGCTGCTGAAGAATCATCCGCACGAGCCGCACGTCTATCTGAATTTTCTGGGCGTCGATCCCGATTATCAGCGCCATCACTGCGGCAGCGCGGTGCTCGAGGAGTTGCGCAAGCTCGCCACCACGCGCTCATCGTTCTGCGGCGTCTACCTGGAGACCGGCACTGAAGCCAATGTCGCCTACTATCAGGCACGCGGCTACGAGATCCTCGGCGAGATTCATCCGCTCGGCTGCAGGATGTGGCGGATGCTCCAGCGCAAGCGATAACGCGCCCCGGTCTAACTCTTCGGCTTGATGGTGGTGACGCGCAGACCGTGCGAAGTCCATCCAACGTCGAAGCCGACGCTGTCGCCCTCGTTCAGCAGCTCGATCCCCGGCGCCTTGCCGCCGATCTCCGCGCCCAGCACCGCGACATATGGAAACTCGAACGGGATTTCTTTCCCGGTATGCGATCGCACTACGCCGCGGCCGCGGTTGCGGTCCAGCCGCATGATCATCCCGGGGTAGAAGTTGCCCGGGAAACGTTCGCTGTCGAAATCGTCACTCACGCTTGATCGATATCATTCGCGAGATCCCAGCGGAAGATCAGAGTGGAAGCGCAGTCCGAAAAAGGATGAAGCGGCCGAGCATCTCGCCGACTACCACCGACATCAGCGCGATGTAGAGCAAACCGGTCGCCGCCATAGTCTGCGGGATTTTAAGCGTCTGCCAGCACATCCACGCCAGTACGATCGATGCGACCGGGCCCAGCACCATCCGCATCAGGAACAACATGAGATGATTCTCGAACAGGTCCGCGATTGCCGTGGTCGCGCCGTGTCCGCCGAAGATCGCGAGGACCGCCAGCGCGATCGCCATCGCGACGAGGTCCGCAACCAGCGCAATGCCGATGATGCGGATGAAGCTGCGCAGGTATTCGACGTCCATGCCTAGATCGATCAGGTACCAATGCCCGAACATCATGGCGCCGCTCACCAGTCCGAGCACCATCGCTGATGTAACGGCGGTGACGACATAGGCGACCGAAGCGACCAGACCGAAAGCTTCCGGTTTGAGCAGCAGGACCAGCGCCGTCACCGCAATCAGACCCGTTAGCAATCCGAGGCTGAACGCGCGAGCGCGCAGCGCGCCGTTGTCGGTCCATAGCGTCACGACATAGAGCGCGAAGAGCACGCAGAAGACGACCCATATGGCGCACACGACCCAGAGGCTGGCAGAGCTCGGTGGGCGGTTTCCGGTCGCACGCCAGGCCAGCATTCCCAAGCCGGCGGAGGTCATTAGCGCAGATGCCAGGTATACGCAGGCGGTGGACTTGTAGAATCCGCGCTCGATCTTGAAGAATGGTGGTATCGCCAGGGCAAACATTCCGCCCAATGCGAGCTCACCGAAGACGAGCAAAAAACAGACCGCAAATTTGGTCACCCGGCGATTGTAGCGGGCGAGCGGGGAGGTGCGAATCCCGCGGTGGCGAAATCGGAGTATACTTGGAGTGGTTGGAAGATTAGACAAGATTCCCCGCAAAGGGATATATAGAAATCCTAAATTCTTGCAGGGGTCACATGGGGACGAACATGTTACTAAAATGGATTGGTAGGTCGCTCTTGATCGGTGTGGCCGCCGTCGCAGTATCTTCCTGTGCTGCCGTCGAGGCTACGCGTGCCGCGCAGCAACAGAAACAGCAAACGTTTGTGCAACACGTCGACATCGCGCACATCTACGTAACACCCGACGATCCTCCCCCCAACAAGCCATACACGGTGCTAGGCGACGTGACCTACAGCGAGCCGTTCACGCCTGACGCTATCAACGAGGCCAAGATCAGGGACAAGCTGAAGAGTATGGGCTATGCGAAATGGCCCGACACCCTCGACGCGTTGGTGAAGGAGAAGAGCGACGTCTCCGATGACGGCAGCACCGTAAAGGTTTCTGCCGTAGCGATACAATATGAATCGTCAACCGACCGCGCGATGCTGCACAAGATGAACGAAGGCATGGTCGCATCGCCGAGCGGGAACTAGTCGCCGACGAATCCTGCGCTAGAAGTGCGCCTCAAAAGAAGAAGGGCAGGCCTGCATCGCAGGGCTGCCCTTTCCTTTGATTGAACCTAGTGAGGGCGGGCGTGAAACGCTCGCCTCAGGCAGCGAGCATCGGGTCTAAGGCGCCGGCGACGTCCAGCGCCTTCAACTCGTCGTACCCGCCGACGATTTTGCCATCAATAAAGATTTCCGGGACGGTGCGCCGTCCGCCCGACATCTCCACCATCTTCTGGCGCAATTCGGCATCGTCGGTGACGTCGATCTCGACAAATGGAACGCCTTTGCTTTTGAGCAGCGACTTCGCGCGCGTGCAAAAGGGACAAAACGAAGTGGTATAAACCTCGACTTTAGCCACTGGACGCCTCCATCAACATTCTTACCCGACCGGCGCTACCTTTCCAGTACAAAGATAACCATGCCTGTCATCTATATTAGGGTCGCCTATTTCAGGACGACCGAACGCGGTCCGCGCCGGATTTCGCCGATAACGCAGGACGGGCACTTGCGTTTACGCAACAAACCCATCACCCGGTCCACGTCATCGCGCGCGACGATTGCGACCATTCCGAGGCCGTTGTTGAAGGTCCGATCCATCTCCTCCTGCTCGATGCCGCCGAGGCGCTGGATGAACCCGAAGATTGGCGGCACCGGCCAACTGCCGCGTTCGATGGTCGCCTGAACCTTCTCGGGCATCACGCGCGGGAGATTCTCCAGAACGCCGCCACCCGTAATATTCGCGAGCCCCTTTATCTTGAATCGCGCGAAGAGCTCGCCCGCGATCTTTGCGTAGATGGTCGTCGGGCGAAGCAGTTCCTCAGCCAGTGTGCATCCGATCTCGTCGATGCGTTGGTTGAGGCGGAACTCGCGCTCCGCGATCACCTTTCGCGCCAGCGAGTAACCATTCGAGTGAAGCCCGCTCGACGCCAATCCGATGAGGACGTCGCCGGGACGGATCTTTTTTGGACTCGGGATGTCCGCACGCTCGACTACGCCGACCGCGAATCCCGCCAGATCGTATTCACCGGGCCGATAGACATCGGCGAGCTGCGCGGTCTCGCCACCGACGAGGCTGATGCCGGCCAGCGCGCATCCTCGCGCGACGCCCTCGACGATCTGGACGGCGACCCTGCGATCGAGCTTCCCGGCGCCGATGTAATCGAGAAAGAACAGCGGTTTGGCAGCGTGGCAGATGATGTCGTTGACGCACATCGCCACGCAATCGATGCCCACGGTGTCGTGACGTCCAACCGCCTGCGCGACCTTGAGCTTGGTGCCGACGCCGTCGGTACCCGAGACCAGCACCGGCGAGAGCATCTTCTTCGCCACGTCGAATGCGACCAAGGCGCCGAAGCCTCCCACGCCGCCCAACACCCGCGCGCCTTTGGTGCGTCCGGCGATTTTGCGGAACAATGGAATCAAAGATTCCTTCAGCTCGATATCAACGCCGGCTTCTTTGTATGTCGAGGTGAACGCCATCAGCTCTTTCGCCTCGCCACCGCACTCGCTCGCCATGCCCGCGAACCGTCGTGATACGCGACCAAGCCCTCGCGATAACGAAGCAGTTCCAGTTCCGCGATCAGTTCCCGCAATTCGTAGTGCTTCAACAGGAAGCGCGGCTCCTTGGGGTGACCAATCTCGGCCTGGTCGATGAGAAAAGTTTCAGCCAGCAAAATCCCTCCTGGCTTGAGCGCTCTCACGAAATGGGGAAACAGTTCGCGGTCGAGAAAATTCACGTCGATGATCGCGTCCAAACTTTGCTCGCGAAGCGCGAACTTATCGAAGTCCACCACCACCGGCCATATCGGCAGTCGCTCCGACCGGGCGAACTCGGCGAGACTGTTCATCGCAACTTCCGAGAAATCCGCGGCGACGACGCGCATCCCGGCACGCGCGAGCGCCAATGCATTGCGGCCGCGACCTGCGGCGACATCGAGGACCAGGCCTCCGCGTGCGAGCAACGGAAGCGCTTCGATCACAGATGGCTCGGGCTCACCGGCGGTCTTTCCGCGATGAGTTTCGTTCCACTTCGCGCGTTCGGCGGAAGTCACAACACTCGCGCCAGGGTCAGCACGTCGACCCGCGCGGCGCCTGCGGCCATCAGCACGCGGGCGCATTCGTCGACCGTGGCGCCGGTGGTCATGACATCATCGACGAGAAGAATTCGCCGTCTTTTGATGCGCGCGGGCTGCGCCACCGAAAAAG
>JBGPMZ010000284.1:0-4599 GCA_041487255.1 Binataceae bacterium (SeqCode)
GGTCGTGGTGGCAGTGGCTGTGTGGGTCGCGGTGGCGGTGAATGTCGTAGTTGCAGTGGGCGTCAGCGTCGCGCTGGGCGTCGTGGTGGCAGTTGCGGTTGAGGTCGTGGTGGCGGTTGGCGTCCCAGTAGGTGTCGGTGTCGGCGTTAGCGTCGCCGTCGGCGTGGGGAACAGGAGTTGAAATGCGCCACGCCCATGGGTGCCCACGAACGTCACGCCCGACGAATTCTGCGCTAGATCGTAAATCGGGACGGCGAGTATCCCGTCATTGAAGGGTTGCCAGCTAAGGCCGCCATCGGAACTGTGAAATACGCCAATATCGGTTCCGGCGAAGACGCTTTTGCTGCATGGATTTCCGCCGCACGTGCCGCTGTTGTCGTTCGCATCAACCAGAATCTTGAGCACCGGAACGTCAGGGAGACCGCCGTCGGCTACAGTCCAGGTTTGGCCGAAATTAACCGTCTTGTAGATATGTCCGACCTGCGTATCGGCCGTAAACCCCGAGAGCCCGAGGTAGGCTACGCTCGAGTTGTGAGGGTCCGGGGCTATGGTTGTGGCTTGGGTAGACAGTGAACCCAAGGGGCTGGTTTTCTTAAGCGCGGTGTCCACGCTAGCCGTGACGTCTGACCAGAACCCTCCGTGTATATGGCCGCCGTCGAGCTGAACATCCGCCTGAGTCGTGTTGCTGAGTTCAAACTCGACCGTCCCATTGAGGTCGCTCATCGCAAGCGCCCAGGCGCGGGTGTGGTCGGAGGGAGCGAACTCGAGGTCTTCGAGCGAACAGCTCTGATCGTGACAACTGCCTCCTTCAATGGTGCCGTCGGCGGTCAGGTCCTGATCGGTTTGTTGCGCCCAATGGGCCATTCCGTCCGTCGATACATAAACCGAATGCGAGCCGAACCAGACTCGGTGAGCGACGGCGGGGTCAACCGCGAGAGGTGGATAGAACACCGGCTGCAAGTCGTTCTGGGCGGCAAGCAATGCCTTCAGGTTAGGGGTCCACTGCGGGCCCACTACGTTGCATGGAGCACTTACGCCGGGGGCGCTGCACCAAGTCTGGCCGCCGTCGTGCGATGCCGAAACTAGTGCGCCATTGACTTCGAGGAGTGAAAAGTCGTGATAGACAAAGGTGGGATCATTGGGATCGTAGAATGCGAAGCCGCCGTCGCCGGTCTCGCTATCCGGAGCAAACCAGTTGGCCACCGAGCCGCTGAATAACTGCGATCCGTTGTCCTGAAAGCCGGCGATCAGTTTGGTCGAATCGGTTGGATGAGGTCCGATGCCCTGAATCTGGCCCGCATTGATGTTTTGATTTAGCGATATGAAGGTCGGGGTGCTGGTGGCCGGGTTGAACATGTACAGGCCACCGTCGTTGCCGACCAGAACCTGATTGTTGGCAGGATCCCAAAACAATGCGTGCTGGTTGGCATGAAGTCCGCCACTGGGCGCAAGAAAGGCCCACGAATGCCCGTAGCTTCCCGATGACTTGTAGAGACCGACCCCGCCGAAAAACACCGTCGACGCGTCAGCCGGAGCAACCAGCATCGTCTGAGCGTAAGACGACTGGGAGAAGTTGGTAGCATTGTCACCATCGATGGTGATGCCATTGGCAGAAAACGAAGGGATGGTCGGCTGGAGTACCGTGCCGGGATTCCAGGTCGCCCCAGCGTTGAAAGAGGCGAACATATTCACAAACTCCGCCCCATCCAACGCACCTATCATCGCATAGACCACGCCGCCGGTAGGATTGGCTGGACCAGTAGGTGGTCCCACTCGGGGACCGATGGCCAAGCTCTGCCGGCCCTGGACAATTGAGGGGCCTGGAAAGACCGCGGCATGGAATGTTTGACCGCCGTCGTTCGAGTAGTAGATCGCATTGCCCTCAATCGCGACGTAGACATTCTGCGGATTCGTAGGGTCGATCTTGACGTCGTCGGCGGGACAGGGAGCGGTACCATCGCCGAACAAATCACATCCGCCGAAGGTGGCTTCCGGATATTGTGTCCAGCTTGTCCCGCCGTTACCTGAAAGCCATAGCCCCGACTTGCTCGCGTCACTCTCGAATATTCCAGCCTCTCCCCTGCTCGCACTAAATCCACTGGTCGCGCCCGCAAAGATGCGCGGAATGCCGGGCGTGCTCTGGCTGTCGATCGCCAGCGACGTGAATGCGGCCCGGTCGAAAGTTCCGGTTGCCCCCAGCGAAGTCCAGTGCTGCCCCAAATCGGAGGATTTGAAGATGCCGGCGCCGTAGAGCGAATCTATCGAGTTGTTCCCTTCGCCGGTTCCGACATAAATCGTACTGGGATTGGTGGTCGTATCGAGCGCCACCGCACCGATGGCCTGAGTCGGCTGACTATCGAAGACGGAGGTAAAACTCAGACCATTGTCAGTACTAACCCACAGTCCCCCCGAAGCTGCCCCTGCTACGATTAGCCCGGTAGTGTCGGCTGCGATCGAGGTGATGCGACCGGTCATCGCGACGTTGCTACCGACGGTGACGCCGGTAAAGTTGGCTTTCTCCGACATCGGCTGAGGGCCGATGAGAAACCATGACCCCGAGAAGACAGCAGCGGGACTGCTCAGGCCGCCCAGTCCGCTTACCGCAGCTTTCGCGGCCCGACCCGAGCGCTCGACCATGGCGCGCATCTTTGACACCGCGCGCGGAATAGCTCGCTTGGGCATTCCAAACTGAAGTCCTTGCCGGGACGCCTGATAGATCTCCCGCTGCTCGCGCCGACTGCGGTCTGACAACGGCCGGGCAAGCTTGAGGCTCTTCAATTCGGATGCGTTCGCCCGGCGAGTCGAGACAAATCGGTTGAAACTGTCGGCCGAGAACAATGCGGAAATCGATACGCCTACCACGAAGACGAGAAGAACGAAGCGTCTTGACCGATGAGAATTGAGTCGATTGTTGAGCAGCAAAACTGACTTTACACCTCCCGTCCAAAATCGGCGGGGCTTGGGTAACCACCGGGAACCAGCAGTACAGTAGTTGCCGCGATGCGGATGAGAGTTGACAGGGCGGGCCCCCACTGTATCGAAGAACGACTACTCATTGCGATTTACAGACGGCAAATGATGCTCCCACTACGGCCCCAGTGGCACCGATCCGATGAGCCTCGTGCCAAACTCAATGCCGGCATGTTGCTTAGGAATCGGGTGACGGGATGTGGAAGGTTCGCGCGACTCTATACTGCGGTAGTAACTTCCTCTTTGAGTACCTGAAAAAGCCGCATCACTCGCTTTTTGGTAGACATTTCATCGGCGAGCCTTGCAGTTACTTTCGGAGCCGAAGTCGGCAGCAGGAACCCTTAAGTGCTGCGTGGCTGAGCCCACAGCGTCTGGAACGAAAATGTCAATCATAGCGAGAGGTATATCCAAGTGCGGTCGACGCATGGGTCAGCCTCCAACAATTCTTAAATGCAGGCAGTACGGTAAAATTATGTATGTCAGCAAATTAAAAGTCAACGTAACGGACGCTATTGTCAAAAATGTAAACAACGTCCTGCTACGAATGTCGTACAACTCGCGTTCCCCCAAACTTTTGATCAGGATTTTAGCGCGGGCTGAGTGGTTCACCGATGCGCAGGTGGGCAAGCTACCAGCACGAAGTGTTACATCGTGCTCACTGCAAGGCGCCTTCGGCCTTGCGGGAGGATCGAGCTCATACATCCGCGCCGCCGAGATGGAGCGACTCGGATAATGTTATACATCCGGGAACAGGGTTCGCGGATGTATAAACAAAGCGCAGCGAATTCGATTCGAAGAAGGCGGTGGCGCCGCTGAGGTCAAACGCCAGCGGCGTCGCCGGATTGGTGATGTTGATGATCTGAAATAGAGGGGCTGTCGAGGCGCCGGTTGTGGTGTTGGTCACCACCGAATTCGCATTGAGGATCCGATGATTGGTGGCATCATAGCCGAAGTTTACGCCCACCGGACTAGATATGATTATTTTGCGCTGTTAGCGCGCGAATCGCGTCGCGCTCATCGCGTCATTCGCCAAATAGGATCGTGGTCACGACGGGCGGACTTCGCGACATAGTGAGTCATCTTCTTGTAGATACCCATAACGATCCGCCAGTAGTTCGATCCTTCCGCATCAGGATACTCATTGGCCGCGATTTCTTTGGCTCGCTCCCAAGCTTCTTCATCTTCAAGAGTATGAACTACATTGACCGGCATGATGCTCTGCCCCTACGGCTTGAATTTAGCCCAGCGATGTCTAGTTGGTTAGCTAGGCATGCGCTTCGTGCGCCGAGAGCCAAAGCTTCTTCAGGTCCTTGGGCAACTGGCTGAAGATATCCCACGCCTCGCCCTCGGTGCCGGTGGGGCTGCCGAGCGCTTCTTGAAGCGTCGCGAAAACCGCCCTCACTCCGCGATCAGCTTGGTCCAGATCGGCGAGGCTCGCATAGTATCGGACCCGCGCGACGAATTCCGTTTCGTGGGTCTTGCGCACGTCGCGATCGATGCGTTCGTTTTCCAGCCATAGCACCTGCAGCTCGGCGGGTAACTGGCTGGCGACGTCGAACGCTTCTTTGGGAGTGATTCTTTCGCGCAGCTCCTGGAAGACCGCGTAGGTAGTCGCTCCCGCGCCCTCCA
>JBGPMZ010000285.1:0-4589 GCA_041487255.1 Binataceae bacterium (SeqCode)
GCCTCCGACCAGTAGCCCGCGAGGCAGGTATCGTCGTTTTCAGTGGAGATGTGAAGGATTGGATTCCGTTTTTAACAACCGAGGACAAGCAGTCGCTCATCGAAGAATCTCAGACCAGAAACAAGACCCTCGTTGTTGACGGGTGTATCGGATATTGGACTGGGAACGCTCCGCACAAGACGGCATTCAGATTCATTCTGAGGGACGATCCCAAACAGCCTCTCTCCAAGTGGACTTTCAATTCGGTGTTTAGCGGCAATACCGCTGACTAAAATGAGGATGCAAAAGCCTAACGCACCAACCAAGGCTGCCAGCGGCCACGCAATGACCCCCCCTTGTTCCGGCCTGTCACGTCCTTTCGTCTGAGTACGGCCCGACTGCACCGAAGTCCTCCGACTATTAGACGGACGTTCCGGACAGGTGTCAAGTCTCGGATAATCCCCCTTGACGTAGGGCGAAGAAAGAGCGAAAACATATCGCATGGCCGCCCTACCCGCCATCGCGATCCAGCTCCCCAATACCGACCCTCCCCTCAACGGCCAGATCGCAACCTCAGAACAACTTCAACAACTACTTGAGTTTCCGGGGGTCATCAAAGGTCACGAGCTGACCCGTAAGGACCGCCGTCTGACCTGCGGAATAGCCCAAATCGACGCGCTGATCGGTGGCATCGCGCGCGGCCGCATCAGCGAAATCACCGGGCCCATCAGCTCGGGCAAGTCCACGATAGCGGCCTCGTTCGCGAGCGCCACCTCGCGTCGTGGCGAGGTGGTGGGATGGGTCGACCTCCCGGGCGCATTCGATCCGCGCAGCCTCGAAGCCGCCGGCGCCGACCTCGCGCGCATCCTGTGGCTCAGCTTCGGCAAAAAGGTATCGCCGACGCGCGGCGCCTTCATTTCAAAGGAGCGCGAACGGCGCAACGAACTCAAAGCTGCCGAGATGCTCCTCGAGGCGGGCGGCTTCGGGCTGGTCGTCATCGATTTCGGCGCGATGCGCTTCCCACTCTCGCAGAGCGCGTCGCTGCGCCTCGCACGTGCGGCGGAACGCAGCGGCACGGCGGTGCTCGCGCTCGCTACCAATCGCGTATGCGGCACCTTCGCGGCGCTGACACTCTCGATGAGCAAGCAGCGCGCGAGTTTCAGCCGCCTCGGTAAGGACGCGCCGGCGCTGTTCGACGGCCTTCGCATCGAGGCCGCGGTGGAGCGCAACAAGCTCGGCGTGTTCGGCGATCGCACGCAACTCTTCGCGGCGGTTGATCAGCTATCGACGGAACAACCATCCGCATCTCTGTTCCCCTTCCCTACAAAGCTGTCCTCCAACCTTATGCCCCTCTCCATTCATGGAGAGGATGCGGCGTTGCGCCGGGGTGAGGTCGGGAAGGGGCTAGAGGTTAGGTCTGCGAGGATCAAATCGCTTGCGGTTAGCTGACCACCGAGCATCACCATGGCCCGCATCGCGTGCATACTCGTCCCCAATTTCCCGATCGCGGCGATCGTGCGCGCCAATCCCGACCTGCATCTCACGCCGTTTGCCATCAGCAACACCGCCGCGCCGCATGCGGAACTGATCGCGGTCTCCACGCGCGCGCGCAAGTCGGGCGTCTATCCCGGGATGACGATTGCGCAGGCGCGCTCAATCATTCCCGAGCTCGCGGTCGTCAATCATTCCGAGGCTGCGGAGACCTCCGCAATGGACGCGCTGGCAGATGCGGCCGAATCGATTTCGCCGCTGGTCGAAAAGGGCGACGGCGGCCGCGTGTGGCTCGACCTCGCGGGCCTCGAGCGGCTGATGGGCTCGGAGGAAGTCATCGCAGCGGAGCTGGAAAAGCGGGTCGCGCAAGTCGGGATGGAGGCCGCGGTCGGCATCGCCTCGAACAAGGAGGTCGCTCATCTGGCGGCGCGATGCGGCGGACTGCGCGTAATCGACCCGGGGCAGGAAGGCGACTTCCTCAGTTGGCTGCCGCTCGACATGCTCGGCCTCGATGCACCGGGTTCCGAGTCTGGCGATATAGAGGATACGCTCGCGCGATGGGGCATCCGCCGCCTCGGTGAGCTGGCGCGGCTGGATCCCGACGCGATCGGCAGTCGGCTGGGGCGTCGCGGCGTCGAGCTGATTCGCATCGCGCGCGGCGAGAATCCGGCGCGGCTGATCCCGCGCCGTCCCGTCGAAATTTTCACCGAGGCGATCGAACTCGACTACGGCATCGAGACGCTCGAGCCGCTCGGCTTCGTGATGCTGCCTATGCTGGAGCGCCTCTGCGAGCGCCTCAAAATTCGCGGGCTGGTCGCGGGCGACATGATGCTGTCGTTCGGGCTCAGCGACCATCGCAAGTTCAGCCGCCGGGTCGCGATCGGCGCTCCATCTAATGATGCGCGTGCGATGCTCGCGATGGTCACGCTCAGCCTCGAAAGTCTCGCGCCCGAGTCCGCCATCGAGACCATTCGTATTGACGTAGAGCCGCGCAAGCCGCGCGCCGCGCAGACCGACATGTTCCTGCCGCCGGCGCCCGCGCCGGATCGCCTCGAACTCACGATCGCGCGGCTCAGCGCGCTATGCGGTCCGGACCACGTCGGCACGCTGCGCGCGCAAGATTCGCATCGCGTCGAGGCGGTGCGCCTCGAGAAGTTCAATCCTCCACCGCCGCGTCCGCTCGAACTCAACGGCAATGGCGAGGCGAAGAACATCGCGCAGTTGATGATTCGCGCGATCCGGCCGCCGCTCGAAGTCGAGGTGCTGCTGAGCCGCGGCGCGCCGGAATTCGTGCGCGGCCCCAACCTCGGCGCGCGCGTGGTCTCGCTCGCGGGGCCGTGGCGACGCGACGGCGAATGGTGGCATACGAGCACGGATACCGCCCCGTCGCCACAGCTTACGATGAAAACCAACGGCAACTTTCGTCGCGACTATTACGAACTGGCGCTGGCCGATGGCGGCGTCTATCGCGTGTATCGCGACCTCAACTCAGCGCAATGGTTCGTAGATGGAATCTACGATTGAGGAGATATGGACCGCGACGGATCAGGATTCTTACGGGTCGTTCACGAACGACCCCTACCAGAATTCGGTTGGCGATCGTTTTTTGAATGACATCCAAAATTCGAATTACGCGATTCTGGTAAGGCCGGTTCGCGGTATGCCCCGATGAAACCTGCGACAGCTCTGGGTAGGGGCGGTTCGCGGGAACGGCCCGTAAAATCTTCGTCGCTTGATCCAATTGCCCTCTCTCGCGGCGACGGCGAAGCCGCTCGCCGCACACCGGGAGAGGTCGAGTGACGATCATGCGCAGCATGTCGTCAATCGGGTGAGGGCCGGCGGCGCTGCGCCGCCGGCGTTGGAGTGTCACAACATTTTCGAACAATGAATCCGTTACCCTACATCGAGCTCCGCTCGCGCACCGCGTTCAGCTTCCTCGAAGGCGCCACCACCCCCGAGGACCTGGCGGATCGCGCCGCGGAACTTGGCTATCCCGCGATCGCGATGGGCGATCGCGACGGCGTCTACGGTCATCCGCGTTTCTACCAGGCCGCGAAGAAGGCCGGCGTGAAGGCGATCGTCGGGGCCGACCTGACCCTCGAGGATGACAGCCGCCTCTATGTCCTCGTGCCCGATCGCGAGCGCTACAAGAATCTCTGCCGGATGCTCACGGCTTCAAAATGTCGTGTCCTCACCACCATGTCTCCTCCCCCGCGTTTTTCCGCGGGGGAGGAAGAGCGGCATGGGACTCGCTCTTCTTTTCGCGAGTCCCATGCCGCTCAGGTGGGGGTGCAGCTGGATGCCACTACTACCCCCGTCTATCCAGCCAAGGGCGAGAGCCGCATCAGCTTCGATGATCTCGAACGCTTCGGCGCGGGCCTGATTTGCCTCGCGGGCGGCGCGCGCAGCCCGATCTCGCGCGCACTGATTCGAGGCGATGATCCTCGCGCGCTCGCCGATCGCATGAGAGGAATCTTCGGCGCCGGCAATCTCCTCATTGATCTTCAGCGTCATCTCGATGCCGATGAAGAACGCATGAATCGCAAGCTGCGCGCCTTCGCCGAGGCATCGAAAATCCCGCTGCTGGTCACCAACGACGTTTGCCATGCCGATGCGGATCGGAAGCTGATGGACGTTCTTTCCTGCATCCGGCTCAAGAAGACCCTCGAAGAGGCGGGTCGCGCGCTATGGGTCAACGCGGAGCGCCGCCTCAAATCGCCCGCCGAGATCGCCGCACTGTTCAAGGACCTGCCGGACGCGCTCGCGATGACGCGCGAGGTCGCCGATCGATGCGAGTTCACTCTCACCGATCTTGGCTATCGCTTTCCCGATTACCCGCTGCCGCCCGGCGAGACGCCCGACAGTTATTTGCGCGCGCTGACATACGCGGGCGCGCGCGATAGGTGGGGCCATACCATCGACGATCGCACCCGCCATCAGCTCGAACACGAGCTTGCGATCATCGAGAAGCTGCAACTCGCAGGCTACTTCCTGATCGTATGGGACATCGTGCAGTTCTGCCGCGAGAATCAGATCATGGCGCAGGGACGCGGCTCGGCGGCCAACAGCGCGGTCTGCTATGCGCTCGGGATCACCGCCATCGACGCGGTAAAAATGGA
>JBGPMZ010000286.1:0-4588 GCA_041487255.1 Binataceae bacterium (SeqCode)
CCTCAAGGTCTTGCTCGTCGATAAGAACGCATTCCCTTCCGACACCATCTCGACCCACATCGTGCTCGCCGGCGGAACGCGCGTCCTGGGTCGCCTCGGCATGCTCGACGTGTTGGAGCGTCTGGGCGGCGTGCGATTCTCCTCGATGCGCGCCGCGGGCCCCGGGTTCGACTACTCCGCGCGCCTCGATCAGCCGGACGACCTCCGAGGGCTGTGCCTGACGCGCGACAAAATGGACTCCGCGATGGTCGATGCCGCCCGCAGCATCGAATGCGTGGCGATGCGCGAGCAGTTTCGCGTCACCGATCTCGTCATCGAGGAAGGCGCGATCGCGGGAATTCGCGGCGAGGATTCGTCCGGCACCCACATTTTGCGAGCGCCGCTTGTGATCGGCGCCGATGGGCTTCGCAGCACATTTGCGAAGCTTGCCTCTGAAAAAGTCGGCGCGTTCGAACGCAAGGATGTGAAATGCGCGCGCGCCTACTACTACGCCTACTTCGAGGGCGTTTCGCGCGCGCAGCTCGATGACACGCTGATCACCGAATTCGAGGCGAGCCCCGGAGCTGCGAGCCTCGCCTGCCGATGCAACGGCGACCTGCTCGTCGCCGCGGTGGCATTCGACGCAGCGCGGATGCGCGACTTCCGCAGCGATCTCTCATCGAACTTCCTGAGTTACCTCGGGACCTCGTCGATGCTCGGCAAAATTCTCGAAGGCGCGCACATCGTCGGAAAAATTCGCTCGTCGGGACTGCTGCTGAACACCTGGCGCGATCCGATTTGCGACGGTGCGATCCTGCTGGGCGATGCGGGCCTGCACGTCGATCCGCTGTTCGGACAAGGACACTCTTTCGCGCTCATCAGCGCGGAGATTTTCGGCGAACTCGCGCCATCGTGGTTCGAGGCCTCACGCGGCGCGGTCATCGCACGCGACGCGATGGGTGAATTTACACACAGGCGCGACGCCGCGCTGATGCCCTACTACAACGCCAGCCTGAAGGTCTCGCAGCACCTTGGCCTCGACCACGGTTCGCTCCTCGCGCATCGAGCGGCCAATCGCGAGCGATGGGCGGCCGAGGAGATGGTGCGTTTCGCGCAGATGGCGAACGGCGAAACCTCATTCCCCTCGTTTCGATTCGCGAGGCTGATGGCGCGCGGGCGCGCCGCCGTCTGAGTCGTGGAAACCCAGCTAGGTCGTTTTCCCGCGCAAGCCGAAGTTCCCGAACCGCTGAAGTTCGCGTGGCCGATTGTGGCGCTACCCGAACTGTTCACGACCTCGCGGCATCTCGCCACGCTGGTCGGATATTTCGCGACCATCGGATGGGAGATCTACGCGCCCGATCTACACGCCGTCATTGGTCATGGCGCAAGGCCGCCGCTTGAGAGAATCGACTTCGCGAAACTCACCGATCTCGCGGGTGAAGCGATCGCTGCGCTCGGGCGCGAAGCGATCGTCGTCGGTCACGGCATCGGCGGCCTCGTCGCGTTGAAGCTCGCCGAGCGTCCGGGCGTGAAGGCTGCGGTTGCGATCGCGCCGCTGGCGCCCGGTTTTCGCACCCCGCTGTTCATGCCCAAGTGGAAGCTCTTCACGACCTGGCAGCGGCGTCCCCTCGACCTTCCAAAGCGCAGGATTCTTTTCGAATTTGTTGCAGATGCCGATGTACATTCACGCGAGCAGATCATCAAGAGGATGATACCTGGCGCGACTGCGGCGGCGTTGGATGTTGTGAGGGACGACCTCTCATTTGCGACATCGGAAAAAACCGCGCCGCGTCTCATCGTCGCGGGAGAGTCCGATATCTTCGCGCCGTTTGAGAAGCTCGATCAGTTCGCGCAGCGTATCGGCGCGCCGATCGTCAAAATTGCGGGCCGGGGCCATTGGCTGATTAGCGGACGCGGCCTGGAGCGCGCCATCAACGAGATTCAGCGCTTCCTCGTCAGGTCGTTGGGACGCGATCTGCTGTTACTCTTCCCGGAGGAGTGGAAACACGAGGACTAGCGCGCAAAACTAGGAACGCCAGGAGGCGAATCATGCCCGAGCAGCCATATGTGATCCTCGAAGAGGAAGAAGGCCTCGCGACCGTGACGATGAATCGCGGCGAGAAGCGCAACCCGCTTTCCACCGCGATGATGGAGGCTCTGATCGATACTTTCGAGGCGCTGGGTCGCCGGCGCGAGGTGCGCGCCGTCATTCTCGCCGGCGCAGGCGTGGCCTTCAGCGCGGGCCACGATCTCAGCGAGATGCGCGGCCGCGATCTGGAGTTCTATCGTCACGAATTCGATTTGTGCTCGCGCCTGATGCAAACCGTGCAGGCGATCCCGCAGCCGGTGATTGCACGGGTGCATGGCATCGCGACCGCGGCCGGATGCCAGCTCGTCGCGACGTGCGATCTCGCGGTCGCGAGCGAGCGCGCGAGGTTCGCCACGCCCGGAGTGAAGATCGGCCTCTTCTGTTCGACGCCGATGGTGGCGCTGTCGCGCGCGATCGGGCGCAAGCGCGCGATGGAGATGCTGCTCTCGGGGCAACCGATCGATGCGCATGACGCGGCTGAATGGGGGCTCGTCAATCGAGTCGTCGGCGATTCCGAGTTGGTAACCGAGACGCGCAAACTCGCGATGCAGATCGCGGACGCGAGTTCGCTCACCGTCGCAATCGGCAAGCAAGCCTTCTATGCGCAAATCGATCTCGATCAAGCCGAGGCCTACGACTACACCAGGGAAGTGATGAGCCAGAACGCGATGGCGGCCGACGCGCAGGAGGGCATCGGCGCGTTTCTCGAGAAGCGCAAGCCGGTGTGGTGCGGCAAGTAGCTTCGCCCTTCAGGCGTTGCGGATAGTGAGACCTCCGTCGACCGGAATCACCGCACCCGTAAGATACGATGCCGCCGGAAGACACAGGCTCAGGGTCATGTGGGCGACCTCTTCCGGAAATCCGTAGCGCTTCAGCGCGGTGCGGCGCTTGCCGAAGATCGTCTTGTGCTCTTCCGGAATCGCGTCAGTCAGCGCGGTGCGAATCGGTCCCGGACAAATGCAATTGACCGTGATCCCCTCGGGACCCAAATCCACCGCGAGCCCGCGGGTGAGGCCGATGACTCCGGTCTTCGCGACCACGTAGGGAGTGTCGCCGGGGGTCGCGCCGAGTCCCTCCGTCGATGCGATGTTCACGATCCGCGCCGCGTCGGACTTACGCAGATGCGGAAGCGCCGCGCGCACGATCTGCTGTTGCGCGGTCAGCAATCCCGCGATGCTGCGATCCCATATTTTGTCGTACTCGGGGCCGTCGAGCGGATGAAATCCGGCGAAGCCGGCGTTGTTGATCACGATGTCGAGGCGTCCGAAGCGCGCCGCAACCTCCGCCACCACGCGCTTGATGTCGGCATGATCCAACACATCGAGACGCCATCCGTGCACATTCCCGCCTTCCGATTTGATTTCATCCACCACCCGCGCGATTCCCGCGTCATTGATATCGGTGACCGCGACCAGCGCGCCTTCCTGCGCGAACACGTGCGCGGTCGCGCGCCCCATCCCGCTCGCCGCGCCGGTGACAAGCACGCCTCGGCCTTTCACCGAGCGATCCAGTTTCTTGATGGCATCCATCGTCAGTCTCCTTACTTGATCCCGCTAGGGCCGGGGAGCCCGACAATATCGTCGAATCGCTTTTCGGGGAAAGCCCGCTTCGGTAGTCTGAATCGTCAAACTTGGAGATGACTATGGAATTCCCACGCGCGAAACTCGACATCGAAGGCAACGTCGGCATCCTCACCCTGAACCATCCCGAAGTAATGAATGCGGTGTCGACTGAGATGATCGGCGGCATCATGAGTGCGCTCGCCGAAGTTGAGAATCCGAAAAACGGCGTGCGATGCCTCATCACGACCGGCGCGGGGCGCGGCTTCTGCGCGGGTGCGAACTTGCAGCCGTCGGGCAGCTCGGGCGGATCGCGCGATGCGGGATCGGTGCTCGAAACGCACTATCATCCGATGCTGCGTAAGCTACGCGAGCTGCCGATGCCGATCGTCTCCGCCATCAACGGCGCGGCTGCGGGCGTCGGGATGAGCCTGGCGCTGATGGGCGACCTGGTGATGTGCGCGCGTTCGGCGTATTTCCTTCAGGCGTTTCGTCGCATCGGCCTGGTGCCCGACGGCGGCTCGACCTGGATTCTGCCGCGGCTGGTTGGCCGCGCGCGTGCAATGGAACTTTCGCTGATGGGCGAACGGCTGCCCGCAGAGAAGGCGCTGGAATGGGGCCTCATCTATCGCGTGGTCGACGACGCGCAACTGATGGAAAAGGCGAAAGAGTTGGCGCGCGACCTCGCGACCGGGCCGACGGTGTCGCTGAGCTTGATTCGCAAGCTCTACTGGGACAGCGAGGAAAACACCTACGAGCAGCAGCTCAACCTCGAGCGGCAGATGCAGCGCAGGGCCGGCAGCTCGGCCGACTTCAACGAAGGTGTGCGCGCGTTCCTCGAAAAGCGTCCCGCGAAATTCAAAGGCGAGTGAGGTCGCCGGCCGACCTCACATCTTGCTGTGATCCCAGCTCGAGAATTTTTCCGGATGGAAGCGGATCACAATGCGCTTGGTTCCCTGCG